>DATJYH010000031.1:0-3600 GCA_035499675.1 Puia sp. | reverse complement strand
GGTCGGGATATTATCGAGGTAGTAATAGAGCTCCTTGACATCCTCGCCATGATTGCCCTGACTATTACCCAGACCAAAGAGGCGCTCTTTCAATACGGCGTCCTTGCCGTTCCAGAGTGCGACAGCAAAACAGAGATTCTGGAAAAAATCGGAAATGCCGGCCAGCCCATCCTCACCCCATCGATAGGCCCTGAAATGAGAATGATCATACGGAAAATAATGCCAGGCATCGCCATTGGTACTATAGTCCTCGCGAACCGTTCCCCACTGTCGCTCGCTTAAATAGGGTCCCCATTGTTCAAGGGGAACACGTTTTGTATTGTTTACGGCTAAACGTTGTTGTTCTGCTGTCATGCATGCAAGTTTCGGTTCCACCAATCACCAGCCTCGCCAGCGGGCTGGGCTGCCGGGTTACGCATCAATCCTGTCTGCGCATCATCGTCTACAAAAATATTTCTTCCGATCAATAAAGATACTGCAAAGCAAAAAATGAAAAACAGACGGACTCATGACGACCGGCAATCGACGGGGCAGGCGATTCGCACGCCTTATCAGGAATGTTTTCTCGGGCGTTGGGACGGATTCCTTTTAGGAAAATGCCGGGGCTTGCCAATGTGACCTGAGCGCTTGCGCGGCTGATAAACCGGTGCCGGGCCCAGCTCGGGCGGTACGGGTGCTTTTTCAACGGGTCTGCCCAGTAGTTCTTCTATGCTGTGAAAACGGTTTTGTTCTTTGTCGCCGATCAGCGTGATCGCCATGCCATCAGCCTCCGCCCTGGCTGTACGCCCGATGCGATGCACATAATCTTCTCCTTCATGCGGCACATCGTAATTGATCACCACATCGATGGTGTCGATGTCGATGCCCCTCGAAAGAATATCCGTTGCCACGAGGATGGGCAGGCTTCCCCCGGAAAATTTTCCCAGCACCTCTTCGCGGTGGGCCTGTTCCAGGTCGCTGTGCATTTCCCCAATTTTAAATTTCGCTCTTTCCAGTTCCCTGACAAGTTGTTTTACCGATTGTTTCCGGCTGCAGAAAACGAGCGCACTTTTAAAAGGGATATTTTTCAGGAGATATTTTACCAACGGCAGCTTCTGTGATTCGTGCACCACATAAGCCTTTTGCACGATCTTTTCAGGCGGTTTGGAAATGGCGATGTTGACTTCCTCCGGCTCGTGCAAAATGGAACGGGCCAACTGGCGGATCTTCTCGGGTATGGTTGCAGAAAACAGGAGCGTCTGTCTCTTCACCGGCATAAACGAAATGATTTTCCTGATATCGTCCTGGAAGCCCATGTCCAGCATGCGGTCGGCTTCATCTAGTACCAGCGTTTGCAGTCCTTTCAAGGCCACATAACCCATATTGAGGTGCGCGATCATGCGCCCCGGGGTGCATACCACGATGTCCGCTCCCATCTGCAGTGCCTTTTTCTCGGCCACAAAATTATTTCCATCGTTCCCACCATACACGGCGATGGAACTGATGTTGGTAAAATAGGAAAGCCCTTCCACATGCTGGGAGATCTGGATGGCCAGTTCCCGGGTGGGGACAATGACCAGTGCTCCTACCTGTCCATCTACACGATGCTGCAAAAGCCGGTGAATCAACGGAAGCAGGAAGGCTGCCGTTTTGCCGGTGCCGGTCTGGGCCGAGGCAATCACATCCTTCCCTGCCAAAATGGGCGGGATCACTTTCTGCTGGATGGGGGTGGCTGTTTCATAACCCGAAGCGGAGATACCTTCGAGCAGTTCCTGATTGAGGTCAAATTCGGTAAAGCGCAAATTATACTGATATTAATGGATCTTCAGCCCTATCGTTTGCTGAGCCAATCCGTTGTTGGCCGCAAAGATAGTCATTTTCTGAAAATCGCGCCTGCATTGGGTGTTCTGATGAACCGAACCGGCAAAATGTTCCTACTAAAACAACCGCACTCAACACGTAAACGTCATTGCAGGTTGTTGGCCAGGAAGGCCAGCGTCATACCCCAGGCCTCTTTGGCGGCCCTGGGATGGTAGTTCGGTCGCTCGTCGCAATTAAAAGCATGGTCGGCATAGGAAATAACCACATTGATGTATGGCTTGCCGGCTTCTTTCAGGGCCCTGACCACCGCGTCAATATGTTCCGGAAGAATATGTTTGTCGAGCCCGCCCCAGAACAGCAACTGCGGCGCGTGGAGATCCTTTATTTTATCAAGCAGAGATGGCATATTCCCTCCATAGTAAGAAACAGAAGCCGCAAGTGGCAGCACCGCGTTGGCGAGCACCGATACCCTTCCTCCCATACAAAATCCCACACAGCCGATTTTATTTTTAGATACATCATCCTGTTGCTGCAGCCATTGATAGACCGCCTCAACATCCGCCGACAATCCGTCTGCCGTCAATGCCTGGATATGGGGCATCACGGAAGGGAAATCGGAATAGCTCCCTTCAAAACCCGCGGGCGCCGTTCGGTGAAACAACTCGGGCGCGATAGCCAGGTAGCCCTGCGCGGCTATTTTTTCGGTGACGGAGCGAATATGGTGGTTTACACCAAAAGCCTCCTGGAATACCATCACTGCAGGAAAGGAGCCTTTGCCATCGGGCCTGACTGTATAGGCATTCATGGAACCAGCGCCAGCTACTGGCAACAAAATGGTTTGTGTTTGCATGGTTTGTTTTTCAGCGTTCAGCGGTAAGATCAGCAAAAAAGCCAAGCCCGGAAAGAAAAATTGACCAGCGGTGAATGCGTTATTCGCGGAGTTAGATGCTCCAGTCTCCGACAGACATGATCCTCCCGGGCAATGCGACATATTTTCGGGGTTCGCCGCTATTTTTAACGCTTTTGCATCATGAGGGTCCCCGACATTGGTTAACGGCCTAGCTTTGCCAAGCGAAATCAACAGGCGGGAGTTGTGGGAACCAGGAAAGCTCTTCATCGATCGACAAACTATAACATATGCTCAAAAAAATTCTACTGGTATTCTTATGCCTGGTCGTTCTGATCCAGTTTATTCGTCCCGCGAAAAATCTCTCCGCTGATCAGTCAAAAGACGTTACTACGCTGTACACCATGCCTGACGATGTAAAAGCCATATTTGATCGGGCCTGCAACGACTGCCACTCGAACAAGACCGTATACCCCTGGTATGCCGAGTTGCAGCCCGTGGGCTGGTGGCTGAGCAATCACGTGAATGATGGTAAACGACATTTCAACCTGAACAATTTTACCACCTGGCCGGCGGCCCGGCAGAAAAAGAAACTGGAAGAGTGTATGGAACAGATCCGCAATGACGAAATGCCGCTGGACTCCTATACCTGGATCCACAAAAATGCCATACTCAGCGAACCGGATAAGCAAAAGGTCTATACCTGGTGCCAAAGCGTCATCGACTCCCTGAAAGCGAAATACCCGCCCGATAGTTTGATACTCAGGAAACCCAATGGAAACCGGCCCAAGGCCGACTAAGCACGGTGCTTAGCACAAATCGTTAAACCAGGAACATGATGCGGATCGGCAAGCAGTTGAAAATTCCTACCTGGCTCATACATGTGTTGGTATGGGCCGTGATCCTCATGCTGCCCTTTGTCTTCAGTTCTGAAATAGAGCCGGTGAGAAATA
>DATJYH010000030.1:0-4394 GCA_035499675.1 Puia sp. | reverse complement strand
TAATATCTTCGGCCTGCGTGAGGAAGCATCGGCGGATTCGCGAACCCTGGGCGCTGTCATGGAACTGCTGATCGAGATTCGCAGGGAGGCCCGGTCAAAAAAGGACTATGCTACCTCCGACAAGATCCGAAACCAGCTGCAGGAAATGGGCATTGCCCTGAAAGATGAAAAGGACGGGAGAGTCAGCTACCAGATTGAATAAACGACCTGGTTTCAGCCGGGCTTCATTTCTCAAACTATGTGGCGAGAGCTATACTTTGCATAGTATTTGATCGTTAATGAACCGTTCCCTGTCATAACATGGTTTTATGAAGCGTACTTTTTTTGACAAGATACCGACTGCTGCCATATTGATCCTGTTATCCGGTTTGTTTTGGCAGGGATGCAGCAAGGTCTCCGGATCCTCCACGGTAAATTCGACTACTTCTACCATTACTGATTTTCTCAAGGCCGGGACAAATACCACGCTTTTTTACAAGGCAGTTACAAGAACAGGCCTTGATTCCATACTTGCGCAGGCAGGTCCCTATACTTTTTTTGTGGTTCCCGACAATGTGCTTATCGCTTACGGGATCAACGATTCGGTGATCAGCAACTACCCCGACAGTTTGCTCAGGAATTTAATCCTGTATCATACCCTCGCAGGCCAGGCCATCCTGTCGTCCAACTTTTCACCAAATCCCAATTCCCCCGTCGTCATGGCCAATGGGGATTCGGTTTTTACCAGCCTGATCGGTTCCAATTTTTTTGTGAACGGCTGGCAGGTGACCTCGCGGGATGTGCTGGCGTCGAATGGCTTTATCGACGTTCTGTCGCATGTGTTGATGCCCGCAACCGGCACGATATTGCAAACCCTTCAGTCAGACAGTTCCTATAGTTTGTTGCTCGCAGCGATCATTCATGCCAGCCAGGGAAGCACCAATGTTGACAGTATACTGTCCGGCCCCGGCCCCTTTACCGTTTTTGCCCCTGTGAACAGTGCGTTTAATGCTGCGGGTTACCAATCGGCAAATGACATCAACAACGCAAACCCCGATACCCTGGCCAACCTCCTCCTATACCACGTGCTTGCGCGCCGGTACTTTACCTCGGATATGATCATTGGCGACACCCCGGTTACCCTGATCGACAGCAGTTTCACCGTGACCGGTCCTTCCAACAATACCTGGCAGATACAGGGCAAACTCAATACGGCTCCTTCCAATATTCTTTCGCAGAATGTAATGGCCCAGAATGGCGTGCTGCAGGTGATCGATCAGTTGCTGCTTCCGTAATTTGATGAGAATGTAAAAGAAATGGAAGCGCTACAGTGTTTTTGCCATTGCTCAGCGAAATGGTTTAAATGCCCGGATGATTTCCCGTTTTCCCGGTGGTCCCGGCAATTTCTGTACAATGAACCCCGCAGCCTGCATCGTTCTCCGCACATCACCCTTGGCACAATAGGTAACCACGCAGCCCCCCGGGGAAAGCAGGTCGAACAGTTTTTCGAATACGATGTTTGTCCACAGTTCCGGTTGCGCGACAGGTGCAAATGCGTCGAAGTATACCAGGTCAACATGTCCGCGGGCCATGGAAAGCTGATCAAGCCGGACCAGATGTTTTTTGAGGTGAAACCGCGGGCTGATGTCTGTCCATCTGTTCCATGCAGCTTTGTGCAGGCGATCAAACAGTTCCTGCAGGTCAGGTCGCGTTAGTTGCGCGCAATAGTTTAGCGAGGAAATAAAATGGGTCTCGAGTGGAAATGGTTCGATCGCTTCAAAATAGATCTCCCGGTTCCCGGCCTCGATTTCCATCCAGGTCAACAGGGCATTTAACCCCGTTCCGAACCCTACTTCCATCACTTTCAACATTGGCTTTGCCTGCAAAACCGGCCGCAGACCGGAATCGATGAACACATGCATGGACTCGGTAATGGCCCCAAAACGGGAGTGGTAGCTGACCCCGGATGCGGGCATGGCTATAGAGTGTGAACCGTCCTGCGTCAAAATGAGCTCCCTGTCCATGATGACAAATTTATAACTACTTTGGGTCTGATAAAAGCCCCATTTTACTGATGGACTGACCGGGAGATTTCAGGCTGGTTCATCACGAAAACAATCTGAACATGGAATACAGGGCCCATCTCAGCAAGGACAAAAGACTCAAGAAGCTGGTCGATCAGCACGATGGCATGAAACTGGTAAAAAGAAGGAATATCTTCCTGTACCTGTGCCGATCAATCATGAGCCAACAGCTGTCTACCAGGGTGGCCGATATCATCCACAAAAGATTTGTCAGCTTGTATGGGGGAGAGCCCACTCCGCAACAGGTTGTGGAAACGCCCTTCGAAACGCTCCGTGGCATCGGTTTATCCAATGCAAAAACTAGATATGTACAACATGTGGCCCGGTTTGCCATCGATCAGGGAATGGAATTTAAAGCCCTGGCGAAAATGGACGATGAGGGAGTGATCCAATACCTGACCCAGATAAAAGGTGTTGGCAGATGGACAGCCGAAATGATGCTTATGTTCGTGCTGGGCCGGGAAGATGTGTTTTCAGCGGATGACCTGGGAATCCAGCAGGCGATGGCGGGGATTTACCGGCTTGATCCGGCAGACAAAAAAAAATTCAGGGAGGATATTATCCGGATATCAGGGAAATGGAGTCCGTACCGTACCTATGCCTGTATGCACCTCTGGCATTGGAAGGATCAAAAAAAGAAAAAATGATATTGAACACCCAATTTTTATGGAACGTGACAAAAACGCCCGCTTGTAAAACATAATTCAATATATTGCAAGCGAGCCAGCAACAACCGGCAGGCAACCGGGCATCATTATAGTCGTATCTACTATTGGGGTCCCGCTTCGACCGCTAATCCTGCAACTACACCGACTTTATTGAACAGATACAATATTCTTTATGAAAGAACGTATTATTGGTTTGTTTCTTCGAGTGATTCTATTTCAAAATTAAATATTAAGTCATGAAAAATCTGAAACTGTTTCTGGTCTTACTCTCCCCGGTGGTTCTTGGAATGATTGGTTGTTCAAAGGGCAGTACCGGTCCCGCCGGTCCGCAAGGTCCTGCCGGCCCTGATAGTGTGATCCATTCCGCCTGGATACAACTCAATATGACGGCTTATCTCGACAATTACAATGATACTTTTTATTACCAGGCCATCAGCGCGCCTGCCATTACCCAGGGGGTGCTGGACAGCGGCATCATCCTGACCTACCTGGATGTGCCGGATCCTAATACGGGCGCCGACAACCTGGTAAGTGCTGCGGTATATATCCAGGAATATTATGCACTGGACAGTATCTTTTTATATTCTTTTGCAGGCGGTGGCGCCACTTCAGGCGTAGATTATTCAGGTTTGAGCTACCGGTATGTGGTTGTACAGGGAACCATCAAGGACGGAACCATTGCCTCCGGTCCCGCCAAGGGACTGACCCTGAAACAATTGCAGAATATGACTTATGCGGCTGTGCAGAAACTGTTCGGATTGCCCGCCAAACAAACTTCCAATTAATATTGCCGGAAACGGTTGGCTGGCTCATACTATCCCGTGTTATTGTACGACACGGGATTTTTTTAGCAGCGAAGATTGTCAATCGTACCGTTGGAGTACCTTCCGTACAACTGAATCCACCAGCCCGGCCGTATCGCTTAATAGCTTACCGTAATAATGTATTTCATATTCGTTGCGGTAAACACCCTTAGCCTGTGTACGCGCCTCCACTTTTCTGTTCAACGAGGTGTAGGTCATGTACCCAACCACGGGGATGCCCGATGCCACATATCCCAACAACAGCAGCAACGACATTATTCCCGTCGGTTTCCTGATAGGAAGGGGCGTTTGCATCAGCACGGCAATGATCAGTGGAGCTACCGGTGCCCAGAACCGGGGATCATTAAAAGGCCAGTTAAACAGGATTACACATTGGGCAAGCAGGTAGATTTTGACAATCACCGGGATGCCGGGTTTGCTGATCAGCGTATACAGGAACCAGACCAGGAACAAGATGCCAAAAGCAATGAATATCCAAAGGCCCTTTGATGCAGGCAAATACAATTCAAACCGGTTAAACAGAATGTTCAGCAACAAATCGGCCCATTCCTTGAAATACTATCCTATCATATTCCATAACGTGGTGCCTGCTTTCATCTGCGTTGACATGACACCGGTATGGTGATTCAGATCAAGCTGTTTTGAAAAAACGATCACCCCCGCAACCAGCAGCAACAGGACGATGACCAGGACCCTGTTTTTCAGGATCATACCCCTAACGGTCCTTGTATTTCCAGGCCAGGCCAACAAGGATGGCCGGCACCAACGCAATTCCAACCATCCTGGTCAAAAACGCGATCCCGGCAAATACAAAACGTCAAGAGAGTAGCCACAATCTT
>DATJYH010000029.1:0-3755 GCA_035499675.1 Puia sp. | reverse complement strand
CCGTTTCTTCCTTTTCCTCTTTGTGCAGGTGTTCATCCTGTTCAAGATCCCGCCGTTGCATCGTTTTATTACGCCTTACCTGTACTACCTGTATATTCTCTGGCTGCCCTTCAGCCTGTCGAGGGCTGGTTTGATGGTGATCAGTTTTGTCTACGGTCTTTCGCTGGATTATTTCACCAATACGCCCGGTCTGCATGCAGCAGCCTGCACACTGATCGCCTATATACGACCCTTTGTCATCAACCTGCTGATTTCGCAGGAGGGAGCCGACAAGAACTATCCCTCACCTTCCATCACAAGCATGGGTTGGGCACCTTATTTTACCTACGCCCTGGTCCTGACTCTCTTTCATCACATTTATCTCGTGTTCCTCGAATGGATGAGCTTTGGTAACTTCTGGTATTTTCTCGGGAAGGTCGTCGCCACATCGGGTATCAGTATGTTGCTGATCCTGCTCACGGAATTGCTGTTTTACCGCAAAGAAAAATTCAGGACCAATACTGCCTGAACAGCCGGGCAGAAAGTCATCAACAGGCCGGTTTTTATCCCTGCAAACATCAGTTTTCGCAAACTTTTTTGGCCAATATTTATATTGCCGCAAACGGATTAGCGTTATATCTTTACCCCTGGAATAGGACTCCTGCAAAATCGTATATCCGGAAATGCCAGTATTTAATCAATCGCGCAGCAATATAATCCGCCTGATCTTTGGTGGAATGTTTTTAATCATCTTCGCCCAGCTTTTCAACCTGCAGGTTGTTTCCTCCAAGTACAAAAAAATGGCCCAGGAAAACGCGCTTTTTCCCAAGCGCATTTATCCATCCCGGGGAATTATTTACGACCGGCATGGGAAGGCCATTCTCAACAACACCATCATGTATGACCTGATGGTCACACCTTCGCAGGTGAAAAATTTTGATACAACTTATTTCTGTGAATTGATGGGCATTGATGCAAAGGAGTTCAGGGACCATATCCTGGATGCCAAGTTTAAGAACGGGCCTTTCCGTCCCTCCATTTTCGATGACCTGCTGCCCCCCGACCTGTATGCAAAACTCGAGGAAAATATCTGGCGCTTCCCCGGCTTCAACCTGCAGGAAAGACCCGTAAGGGTTTATCCGTTTGACGCCGCTGCGCATATCATGGGTTACGTTGGCGAGGTGGATTCAGCGGTGCTGAAACGATACAGCAATGCCTACCAATTGGGCGACTACATCGGTAAAACCGGTCTTGAACAATACTATGAAAAGGAGTTGATGGGACAGCGTGGGATTGAATTCTGGATAAAGGACAACAAGAACCGCCTGGTAGGGCACTATGAAAACAGGTTACTGGATACACCTGCTGTGGCTGGAAGAAACCTCCGGACATACCTGGACATCGGGCTGCAACAACTGGCTGAGAAATTATTGCGTAACAAGGTAGGCGCCATTGTGGCCATTGAACCCAGAACCGGTGGCATCATTGCCATGGCATCGGGTCCCGGTTTTGATCCCAACATGTTGACGGGGTCCGACAAACAGGAAAACTTCAACAGGCTGTTTTTGGATGTCAGTAGTCCCCTGCTCAATCGTGCCATCAAAGGTCAGTACCCGGCCGGGTCCACGTACAAACCGCTGGGGGCATTGATTGGGCTGGATGAAGGTGTCATTACACCCGCCAGCGGCTATGATTGCCGCGGGGTTTACCTGGTTTGTCCGCACCCGGTTAAGTGCGATGAAAAAGTACCCGGTCATGCGGCCAATCTTCGGCTGGCCATTGCCCATTCCTGTAATTCATTTTTTTCCAACACACTCAAACTGACGATCGATAATCCAAGGTTTCACAACGCAAGGATTGGCTTGACGAAATGGAAGGAATATGTCAATGCCTTTGGATTGGGGCATCGCATCGGTGTTGACCTGCCCAGTGAAGACGGGGGAAATATCCCGGATACTTCGGCCTACGACAAGGACTACCATGGTCAGTGGAACTCCTGTACCATGGTGGGAGGCGGTTTGGGGATCGGGCAGGATAAGATGTCGGTCACACCGCTGCAGATGGCCAATGCCATGTGTATCGTTGCCAATAAAGGATATTTCTATATTCCGCATTTTGTGGAAAAGGTAGATGGGGAATCCCCTGATGACAGCTTGCTGACCCGTTTCCGCCGGAAACATTCGGTACTTACCCATATTGCGGACAATGTATACAACGTGGTCATGGACGGGATGCAGGACGTGGTGGAGATAGGCACCGCAAGGATTGCAAAAATTCCCGGAATCGATATGTGTGCCAAAACGGGTACGGCCCAAAACAAACTGGTGATCGACAACCGGGCGGTGACCCTCCCCAACAATTCCATGTTTGTTTGTTTCGCACCCAAAGAAGACCCAAAAATCGCCATCGCCGTGGTGATTCAAAATGCGGGATATGGTGCCAAATGGGCGGCACCCATTGGGTCGCTATTGGTTGAAAAATACCTGAACGATACGCTCCGGCCCGAGCGGGTACAGGAAGCCGATCGCATTGCGAACTCCAACCTGATGCCGAAATACCTTGTGCGTATGCAATTCAAATCCGATTCCATCCGTGCGGCAAACTGGGCCAAACAAACCGGCGACAGCGCCCGGTGGCTGAAATACCAGTCGCCCGCCTTCCGGTCCGTGATGATGGATACCCTGCACCGCATCATCAACCAGCAACTGTTGCAGGACATGCAAAAGGCGGCTGCCGATAAACCCAAAGACGAGATCAAAGCCCCGCAACCCGATTCCGTAAATAACTGATATGAGCAACCGAAATCCAAATATCTCAAAAGGTGTTGACTGGTCGCTGGTGTGGATGTGGCTGATCCTTTCCGTGATCGGCGTGATGAGTATTTTTTCAGCCAGTTACCGGGACGGCGACAATATCCTGCAGGGTTTTATTTCTTTAAAAACGGACTACAGCCGGCAGTTGCTTTGGCTCATCTTCTCCGGCATCATTGCCATATTCATCCTCCTGACCGACAGTAAATTCTTTACCGCCACCGCCAACCTCTGGTACGCCATCGGCATCGTACTGTTGCTGCTGGTATTCCCCTTTCATTCCAATGTGAAAGGTACCCGTTCCATCATCCGGTTTGGCAATATCTTTCAGATCCAGCCCGCCGATCTCTGCAAATTGTTTGTCAACCTGGCCCTGGCCAAATATTTGTCGCGCGTGGAAACCAACTTTGCGCGGCCGCGATCACAAATTATTGCCGCCGTGATCGCCCTCGTGCCGGCCCTGCTCTCCATCATGCAGAATGAAACCGGGCTGGCGCTTCCATATTTTTCTTTTTTCCTGGTCATGTTTCGCGAAGGATTGCCCCCGTCTATCCTGATCATTGGTTTCTCCTTTGCGGTACTGGTGGTAGCCACCCTGCTGCTGGAACCCAATACCCTGGCGTTGATCCTCACGGGGATTGCGGTGCTGGCGATATACATTTTGCGCAAACAGATCAAGCGGCAAAGAAGTATTCTGTTCCTGGTGGTAAGCATCTGGTTTGTGTGTGTGGGTGTGCAGCGCTTTGTAGTGCCTTTTGCATTTGATCATGTGCTGCAGCCCTACCAGGTAAAAAGGATCTATGACCTGATCGGGAAGGACTATGTTCCCAAAGACGCAGCGGCGGCGCTTGAGATAGAACAAAAAAGTGTTACCAAAAAAAAGGACGGCAACTACAATGTAAAACAGAGCAAGATTGCCATCAGCAACGGGGGGATCATCGGGAAGGGGTTGCTGAAAGGAACACA
>DATJYH010000028.1:0-3840 GCA_035499675.1 Puia sp. | reverse complement strand
TTATTCGGATGACGGGGAACATTGGAACCTTGTCCGTTACTTTTCACTCGGCAACGCCAGCAATGTCCGGGTTGGGTTTTCGTCGCAATCACCCACCGGCTCCTCGTGCCGGGCCGTGTTCTCCGGCATCAGGTACCGGGCACACGCATTGGCGGATATCCGGAACGGAGAATAACCCCAAAACCCGGCGGGAATGACGAGAAAAGTTATATTTGATGCTCATCTTGCTTATATGAAGATCAAATACTGCCTATTCAGTCTCTTTTTATTAGCTAACATCACAGCGCATACGCAAACGGATGGGTTCATTAAGACGAATGGCAAAAATATCATCGGCCCCGACGGGAAAAATTTCCTGATCAGGGGTACCAACCTCGGCAACTGGCTGGTGCCGGAAGGATATATGTTCCGGTTCAAACAAACCAATTCCCCCCGGCTCATCAATGAGGCTTTTACAGAGTTGATTGGGCCGGATGAAGCAGCGCAGTTCTGGAAAAAATACCTGGATAGTTACATTACGGCCGATGACATCCATTATTTAAAAAGCCTGGGCATGAATTCCATCAGAGTTCCGTTTAACTACCGGTTGTTTACGAACGAAACCTACCTGGGCAGTTCGGGAGAAGCCCGGGCCTTTGCCCTGCTGGACCGGCTGATCGGTTGGTGTAAAAATGAAAAACTCTATGTTATCCTGGATATGCATTGCGCCCCGGGTGGTCAGACAGGCGACAATATCGATGACGGTTATGGATACCCGTTTTTATTCGACAGCCCGGCCAGCATTGATCTGACCGTCCACATCTGGCAGGACATCGCACGTCATTACAGCAATGAAACCATCATCATGGGATATGATCTCCTGAATGAGCCCATCGCGCATTATTTTGACAAGGATCACTTTAACCCGTTGTTGGAACCCCTGTATAAAAAGATCGTAAAGGCTATTCGCGAAGTAGACCCCCACCACATCATGTTCCTGGGCGGCGCGCAATGGGACTCCAATTTCACGCCTTTCGGATCCCCATTTGATGCCAATGTGGTCTACACTTTTCATAAATACTGGACCGCTACCACGCAGGATGTGATCCAGGATTACATCAATTTCCGCGACCGCTACAACGTACCCATCTATTGCGGTGAAACCGGGGAAAATGACGACGCCTGGGTACTACAGTTCAAAAATCTTCTCGAAAAGAACAATATCGGCTGGCATTTCTGGCCGTATAAAAAAGTGAGCAATACCCGGGGGATCGTTACCTTCAAAACACCTGATCACTATGACCAGATCAGTTTGTATGCGGATACAAACCGGGCCTCCTTCGCAGAGATACGGAAAATGCGACCACAAAGTATTGAACAGGTACGGCAGGCAATGGCGGGATTCCTGGAAAACTGCCAGTTTAAAAATTGCACTCCCAATACGGGCTATATCGAGGCACTGGGACTTGGGAAAGCAGCAAGCGGTAAGAACTGAACAGGTGATCCAAAATAAAAAACCTGCTTCGTGTTTTCCACAAAGCAGGTTAACAGCCAACAAGCCAGTTATTTTACTTCCACATCGATGGTGGTCGCCAGTTTGGCACCATAAGAGCGGTGAATGCCGTCGGCAAATTGCAGGGTGAGTTTGTGTTTGCCCGGCGTAAGTTTTACCTCCGCGCTCGTTTGTCCTTTGCCAAAATGAAGATGTTTGTCATCCTTGGGTACTACCGTGCCGGCAGGCAGGGAATCTTCTGCATCAATAAACAGGTGATGGTGGCCGGTACCAGCCATGACCACTCCGGCCGTATCTACTTTCAGGCCATCTACCCCCATGTCAACTTTTACGGGAGATTTAACCGTTTGGCCGTTCTTCAAATTCTTGAAAAACACTTTTGCCCCGGCGGGAACTTCCGGGAGCGGCGTAATCGCCTTGCTGGTATCCGCCGCGTGTTTCATCTGCATAGTGTCTTTACCCATGGCCGCTGTGGTATCCGTTGAAGCAGCCGTTTTATCACTGGCATTATTACAGGCAAACAGTCCCATGAGTAATGCTGCAGGAATAAAATGTGTTGTGCGCATAGTACTTTTATTTAGAGTTAAATAATGCGGTGGGCTTATTTCTCTACAAGTTACTTCATTTTTGGAAGTCGTGCATCCATTTATTTAATTCGTCATTCCCCGACCCAGCGCGTTTTTTCGCTGATGGGAATCCGGGAGGTTTTGGGAGATGGTATCTGTACAAATCCCAGGTAGAAAAAACCCAGTAACTTGTCCTGTTCTTCCAGGCCGAAAAAAGGTTTGGCTTCCTCATAGTAAGTCACTCCACCTGTGCTCCAATACCCACCCAGCCCAAAGGCTGTCACACCGAGGTAAATATTTTGTACGGCACAAGCAACCGCAGCCACTTCTTCCACTTCAGGAATATTTGCAGTGAGACTGCGTTTCATCCCGATGGCCAGCACATGCGAGGATTCCAGCGGTGTGCGCAGCAGCTTCTGATATTTATCCTGTTTAAATTTATCGCCCGATTTCTGTTTGTACAGTTCCGCCTGGAAAATTGCCAGCCGCTGCCGCCCGGCTCCCGCGAATACGGTAAACTGCCAGGGTTGCGTGAGCTTATGCGAAGGCGCCCATCTGGCATTTTCCAGGAGTTGCCAGATCCATACATCGGGAATTTCACGGCCGGGCACAAACTGGTTGGTGAATACACTCCGGCGGGAGCGGATCAGGGCATTGACCTGTTCTTTATCAAGACCTGAATTTTCAAAACTTGTCATGCGCATTGAATTGGGGAAGAGGTGATTCTGCACCTGGTTTAAAAATTTCTCCGGATGGAATGCGATAAGGTTGTCAGGCTCCATGAACCCGGTACGATCATGCGCCTGATGGTATACATGGGGTCATCATGATCCATTTTCTCCGTCAGTTGGAAAGCTGCTACAAATCCTCTTTTCTGCAGCTCGGGGATGGCCTCCCGGTTCCATAACCCAAAGGGATAAGCGAAATAAGTGATTTTCTTGCCAGTGATGGCTTCCAGCTGTTTGGTTGGCTTATCAATTTGGATCGTCCAGTCATTTCCCTGGTACTTTTTCACATTATGATGATCCCAGGTATGTGAGCCGATGACATGTCCCTCATCCGACAACTCCTTTACCTGTTCGCGGCTCATATAATGGTTCCGTCCGAGGGACACCGTCATGATAAAGAAGACGCCTTTAAAACCATACTTTTTCATTTCAGGGGCGGCAATGGTATATTGATCCAGGTCGGTATCGTCAAAAGTAAGCATGATGGGTTTGTCGGGCAGTGCTGCCCCGGCGGTCAGATAAGCATACAACTGGTCCGGCAGGATGGTATGATAACCGCTGTCGGCCAGCATCTTCATCTGCGCTATAAATACCGAGGGCGGAACAATATAGTCTTTGGATATTTTTGAATCGGTGGGACGATAGTCACGGATCTGGTGGTAACAAAGAATCGGAACCTGCTTACGGCCAAGTATAGTTGCAGCTGGCACCGGTGCCGGCGACAAGACCGGTGACACAACTGCAGTGGCAGGTGCCTGGGTTGTGGAATCGTTTTTGGGTGCAGCTTGTTTATTGCTGCTGTTTGACTGACAGGCGATTAGGCATACAAGGGTGAGGCACAGGGGTACAGTCATGTGGTTTTTCGGCATTTTTTGCGCGAAGATAGAGAGAAAGCGCTGAACCTGACGGGGCATAGCCCTGCCGGGAGCGACCCGGCGGGAATTCCGTTTCATATCGGTAAAATGTTGTATTTTGCGGGCCATTTTATTACCAATTCAATTAACAATGAACACGAAAACAACAGGCACCGTAAAGTTCTTCAACACGGACAAGG
>DATJYH010000027.1:0-4207 GCA_035499675.1 Puia sp. | reverse complement strand
TTTATCTAAAATGGAAGCCACTCACTTTTCCGGTGGCCAACGGAAAACTATCATTCTTTGCCATCGGCGGCTTGAGCACCCCCGTTAGTAATTATGTCATCGATTTTCTTCCCATGTCCATCGGCCTGGGCAGTACTACGGTATCGGGAAGGCTTATGGCATACTACCGGAAAGGGATCTTTTTTGTAAGAGCCTCCGGCGCTTATGTATGGCGGAGCAATGTTACGCTCGACAGGACCGCTTACTATACCACCTCTCTTCACAATACCAACGAAGTGGAAATGCCTGATGTGGCGCTTTTCAACGGCGCCATCGGCATTTATAAAAAATATTTGATCGCCGAGGCCATGGTCGATAACCAGACCACCCTGGGCGGATTTGACATGCGGAAAAATGATATGCCTTTTCCCAGTAATAAAATGGACCAGACCAGTGTAGGGGTGCATGTGAAATATACACTGCCTTTTTACACACATGTTTCAGCGAACCTGGGAAGCAGTTACGTGGTGGCTGGCCGGAACGTAGGACAGGCAACGACGCTCAATGTGGGTGTGTTTTATGCCTTCTACGTTAAAAGCAGATCAAGAGGATTTTCTGAACATTCCTACTAAAATTATAAAACATGAAAAATATTCAACGGATCTCGATCGCGATATTCTCGGTGCTGGTAGTGATGCAGTATTCCTGCAACAAGAGTATCAGCGACAGGACTGCCAGCCTGTCTCCCCTGAACCCGGCCAGTGAAGACCTGAATGCGGGAGGCTGGAAAACAATCCTGCTGTCCAGGCCCGACTCTTTTGCGGTAGCGACACCTGTTGCAACCAATTCACCGCTCTACGCGGCGGACCTGAATGAAATAAAAGGATATCAGCATAGTTTGACGGGCGACCAGGAATCACAGATCCGGTACTGGGCCGCCGGTGGGACTTTGCGCTGGAATGAGATCATGCGTGACCTGGTAGCCAAATACAATTTGCCGCCTTACCAAAACCCGGATGGTACCTATCCCATTCCCAGCTCGACCAACCCCTTCGCCTACCCGCTTTTCCCCTTTGCCAATCCGCCCTATGCAGGCCGTGCCTACGCCTACGTGAGTGCAGCCCAGTACGATGCATTGGTGGCCTGTTGGTATTATAAGACGCTGTACAACCGCCCCGCTCCGTATAAAGTGGATTCCAGCATCCAGATGCTGGCTGTAAAGACCGACCTGCCTTCCTATCCATCTGAAGCAGCGGTGCTGGCGGGTGTAACGGCGGAGATGATGAAGCTCCTGTTCCCCGATGAAATTGCCAACATTCAGCAATTGCTGGAACAGCAGGAACTCGCTACTATTATGTCGGGCGCAGCCACGCGCAGCGATGTTACGGCCGGAGAAGCACTGGGCCGCCAGGTAGCCGAATTGTTCATTGCAAGGGGAAGGGCCGATAACGCCGGTAAGGCTGTTGGCACGCCGGCGATATGGGCAGGATTTATAACCAATACCGAAGCCAAGGGGGAAATTCCCTGGTACAGCCTGGAATCACCCCAGCGGCCACCCATGTTGCCCTTGTTTGGGAATGTGATCCCCTTCCTGTTCGATACAAACACGGTAAAAACATTGCGTCCTGGTCCCCCACCCTCTACCAGCAGTTCCGATCTGCAGGATCAGACAAACCAGGTGTACGATTATATCAAAAATCCGAGCCGCGGCCAGGTAGCCACTGTTCAAACCTGGGCCGATGGAGTAGGTACCTATACACCCCCCGGCCACTGGGATGCCATTGCTGCCGAAGATTTTGCCAAACAAAACTACAGCGAAGTAAGATGGGCCCGCAACCTGGCTCTGTTGAATATGGCCATCAACGACGCAGGCATCGTTTGCTGGAACACGAAATATTATTATTTCAACCCAAGGCCCACGCAAATGAAACCTGCCATCAAAACATTGACAGGGATACCCAATTTCCCGTCCTATATATCCGGTCACTCAACATTCAGCGGAGCGGCTGCTACCGTACTGGAATACCTGATACCCGCTAATGCATCTAAATACCAATCCCTGGCACAGGAGGCTTCCCTGTCCAGGGTCATCGGAGGTATTCATTACCCGATCGACTGCTCAGTGGGATTGACCGTGGGGGCAAGTGTGGGAGCATATGCGGTACAACGTGCGCAGTCGGATGGAGCCAATTAATTTGATCAATGGTTATAGCAATACAAAACGCCGCGATTCCTCGTGGGGTTATTTTCTCCAGGAAATACCTGGGTTAGTGAGGAGAGACAGCATTGATTCATCAGATAAAACAACAAAAAAGTAGTTACATGCATTTTACCAAAGCACAAAAAGTTCATTATACACTACGCATTGCCGTTGCCATGTGTTTCATCGGCCACGGGGCCTTTGGCATCATTACGAAGCCCATCTGGTGTAATTATTTTGCCGTAATGGGAATCGGTCATAACATGGCTTACCGGATGATGCCGGTGGTTGGATCGGTTGACATCCTGTTTGGCCTCATCATGCTGGCATACCCCATACGTGCCATTCCGCTGTGGCTGGTAGGGTGGGGGATTGTTACCGCCATGCTCCGGCCACTCTCCGGCGAACCCTTCGCAGAATTTATCGAAAGAGCAGGAAATTTTGGTGCACCGCTCAGTTTGTTGATCCTGCATGGTGGTCTGCCCAGGACATTTAAGGAGCTATTTAGTCCACTCATACCGGAGGTGGAGCCGGATGATGCCACATGGTCAAGGGTAAAAAATTGTTTGAAGATAGTTGCCTTCCTGCTCCTTGCGGGGCATGGATGGCTCAACCTGGTCGAAAAGAAAGGACTCCTTGGGCAATACAGTTCAATTGGTTTCTCCAACCCGGCTGCCGTGGCCAGGTTGCTGGGTGTGTTCGAAATCCTGGCGGCCTGCCTGCTCTTTATTCGCCCGGCCCGGCCGGTAATCTTTTTCCTTTTATGCTGGAAAGCCGGCAGCGAACTATTTTATCCCAGGTATGAGCTGTTTGAATGGGTGGAAAGGGGCGGCAGTTATGGATCACTGTTGGCACTTTGGCTGGCCATGGGTAAACAATCTTCCTATGAAGGAGGGGAGGGCAAATCATCCGGCGCGCGGATAATCCTGAACAGCCCGTTGGGGCGACAGGCCATCGAGGGTATTCAACGGATAACCTGGAAATATCAACGGTTGTATAAATGAAATCAATAGATATCTGTCGGCCCTGTACACATTATTTTCTTTGGTTTTAAGCAATTCAAAACGCTGCGATTCTTCGCGGGGTTTTTTAACAAAACAGGAACCGGCAGCAGTAAAAAATATTTTTGATTTTTAATCAATGGTTCAAGCAGTCAACGACACCGCGATTCTTCGCGGTGTCTTTTTTTTCCGCCGTCGCACAGACTGATATTTGTATCCTGCCTCATTATTTTCTTATCTTCAACAAATAATTACCCCCAACCCATGACCCGGCGTGTCGTTATTTTTATTGTCAACCTTTTCCTGAGTTCCGCCCTGGCGGCGCAGATCAGCCAACCGGCTCCCCCTGATAAGATTTACGGCGAACTTTTTGTCGATGTGCAGATGCAGCGCATTTTTCCCGATGGAAAAACCTTTGTGGATTGTATCCCCAAACGAAAACCTGCGGATATTCTTTACGATTACGGTTTGCAGAAAGGGCCCAATTTCAACCTGAAAAAATTTGTGGAGGACAATTTTGAAATACCGGGCAGTCCTACTGACAGCTATAAGACGAAAGCCGGTGAAGACGTGGTGACCCATATCAAAAATTTATGGAGCGTTCTGAAACGCAACCCCGACAAAGAAGTGGAAGGAAGTTCCCTTTTGCCACTGCCCTATCCCTATATTGTTCCGGGTGGCCGTTTCCGTGAGATTTATTATTGGGACTCCTATTTTACCATGCTTGGGCTAATGGAAAGCGGTGAGACGGAGATGATCAGCAATATGGTGAAAAACTTTGCCTACCTGATCGATACCTACGGACACATTCCCAACGGCAACCGGACCTATTACCTGGGCCGTTCACAACCTCCGTTCTTTTCCGCCATGGTGGAGTTGCTGGCTTCGATCAAGGGAGACAGCATTTATCAAAATTTTTTGCCGGAGATGGAAAAGGAATACCAGTTCTGGATGGATGGGGCCGACAATATTAAACCCGGCCAGGTTTTTCACCGGGTAGTAAAACTCAAGGATGGAACAGTGCTGA
>DATJYH010000026.1:0-8294 GCA_035499675.1 Puia sp. | reverse complement strand
TTGTGTTTTCATAAAAATCAGATTTTTTAAACCCCCAACCATTTCCTCGCAAATTCATTTTTAGCTCATAATCAATATTTTATGCATATATTGCACAAATAAACAAAAGCACTTATTTTAGAGAATTGTAGTTTTTGAGGAAAGCAGTTGTAGTTTAATTATTTTGTTATATATTTAAAATCAGAAACTTATAAAATTACCGCCATGAGAAAGGCTGACCTTGTCAATCAAATATCGGATAAAACAGGCATTCCAAAGGTTGATGTCCTGGTAACCTTGGAAACCATGTTCAAAGAAGTTAAAGAAACCCTTTCCAAGGGTGAGAATATTTACATCCGCGGATTTGGAAGTTTCATCACCAAAAAACGTGCAGCTAAAATCGGTCGTAACATCAAAAAAAACATAGCTGTTCATATCCCTGAGCACTATATTCCATCTTTTAAACCTGCCAAGGAATTTGTTGCGGAAGTAAAAAAATTACAATCCGTTAAAGAAGATCAGCCAGACCCTGATAAAGAAATGTAAATTTGCTGCTTTAATTCATAGTGCGTGAAGCAGCAGCAGATTATTTTGACCATTTCAGGATTATGTCTCCTGGTTGTCCTGTATTTTTTTGGAAACACGGTTCCTCCGGCAAAAGCCAACACCTCCACAGTCACGGCAGGTGATGGTGTATCCTCAGCGAAGGAATTTGGGATCAGGGAAATTCTGGAAGCCTCGAAATCAAGGCTTACCGTTGACCAGCTTTCCTCGGTAAACAGGCTGGAACATGCTGTTGTACGGGGCGATGTCAAAAACCAGCAGCTCAAAGCATACCAGTCCCTGGCAAGTTTCTGGAAAGACTCCGTGAGTGATGCATTTCTTCCCGCAGTATATTATACTGCTGAGGCAGCCAAATTGGAAAATTCTGAAAAAAGTCTCACCTTTGCTGCCCAATTATTCCTGGAAAATCTGCGCGGACAGGATAATCCCGCGCTCAAACACTGGATGGCCAGCGAAGCTAAAGACCTGTTTCAAAGGGCTTTAGTGCTGAACCCCGGAAATGATTCATCCAAAATTGGTTTGGGAGGCTCTTATATTTTTGGCAGCAATGCGGCTGATCCGCAGGAAGTGATGCAGGGTATCCAGCAGATCCTGGAAGTGGCGCGAAGGGATTCCGGCAATATGTACGCCCAATTTATGTTGGGGTTGGGAGGCATCGAGTCCGGGCAGTTTGATAAGGCGATTGAGCGGCTGACAAGGGTAGTGCATCATGAACCTGGTAATGTGGAAGCTGTGCTGGCCCTGGCGGAGGCTTATGAACGCAAGGGGGACAAAGTCAGCGCCATCAGTTGGTATGAAACCAGTAAGAAACTGATTAACAACCCGGCTTGGACAAAAGAAATTGATCAGCGCATAAAGCTGTTGCAATAATTTTTTCCGAAAGGAACAAAGAACTGAAATTTATTAGTTAACTAAAAAAGCATTGTAAATGCCTTGTGGTAAAAAACGTAAGCGTCATAAAATTGCGACGCACAAGAGAAAAAAAAGACTGAGAAAGAACCGTCATAAGAAGAAAAACAAATAAACGCACTTCAAGGCCGGACGGCCGGGTCCGGCTTTCTTTCCAAGGCTGAATTTTTGCTTTATTTGCCGTCATGATGCAGGTTGCTTCCGGGCAATGCGGTGAAATAAGTCCACTTCAGCAAATTGTTTCCTTTTGGTGATGAATTGATGTAGCAGGTAAATTGTATTTACAATTGAATAAGGAACTGATCATAAATGCAGCTCCGCAGGGCGTTGAAATAGCGCTCCTGGAGGATAAAAAGCTGGTAGAATTGCACCATGAAAAAGCTGATGCCAGCTTTGCGGTGGGAGATTTGTACCTGGGAAAAGTAAAAAAACTCATCCCGGGTTTGAACGCTGCCTTTGTGGATGTTGGTTTTGAGAAAGATGCATTTCTGCACTACACCGATCTTAGTCCCTATGCCCGCTCCCTCCTGAAATTTACCCAGCAGGCCATCCACGACAACAATCCCAACGGTTTTGATTTTGGCGGTTTCCAGGTGGAACCCGAGATCATAAAAACGGGAAAGATCAATGAAGTACTGAGCGGAAAGCCAAATATCCTGGTGCAAATCCTAAAGGAGCCCATTGCTGCCAAAGGACCGCGCCTGAGCTGTGAAATTTCCTTACCCGGTCGCTTTGTGGTCATCACACCGTTTAATGATATTGTAGCCGTATCCCGCAAGATCCATTCTTCCGATGAGCGGAAACGCCTGCAAAAGATCGTGGAAGCCATTAAGCCAAAAAATTTCGGGGTCATTGTCCGAACCGCTGCCGAAGGCAAGAATACGGCGGAATTACACGAGGACCTGACCGAATTGGTAGCTACCTGGAAAACCATCCAGCATAACCTCAAGGGAGCATCGGCACCTGCCAAGATACTCAGCGAGCAAACCAAGACCACCAGCATGCTGCGTGATTTGTTGAACGAAGACTTCAACAAGATTGTCATCAACGACCGGAACATCTACAACGATACCAAAAGTTATATACAACGCATCGCGTCGGAAAAAGTAGACATCGTTTCCTATTACAACAATGGCTCGCCTATTTTCGACCAGTTTGGCGTTACCAAACAGGTAAAAGCCGCGTTTGGCAAAACGGTGAACCTCCCCAGTGGCGCCTATCTTATCATTGAACACACGGAGGCCCTTCACGTCATAGATGTGAACAGCGGCTATAAGAGTGTAAGTAATAACCAGGAACAAAATGCGCTGGAAACCAACCTGGAGGCGGCCGAGGAAATCGCCCGTCAATTGCGTCTGCGCGACCTGGGTGGAATCATCGTCGTGGATTTCATCGACATGAAATTCCCCGACAACAAGCGGAAGCTCATGGATGCCATGGAATCGTTTATGCGTCCGGACCGCGCCAAGCATGCCGTGCTGCCCATTTCCAAATTCGGCCTCATGCAAATCACGCGCCAGCGGATGAAGCCGGAAATCACCATCAATACCCAGGAAACCTGCCCCACCTGTAACGGCACCGGCAAGATATCTTCCGCACTGATCCTGGAGGATGAAATTGAAAAGAACCTGAGTTACCTGCTCAACCACCAGCATAAAGACCTTTCCCTGGTGGTGCATCCTATCATGTATGCCTACCTGACGAAGGGTGGAATGTTCCGTTCAAAAAAATGGAAATGGAGATGGAAGTACAAACTGCCCGTCAAAATCAAGCCTGATACCAACTATCATCTCACCGAATTTCATTTCTACGACAAGCACGACGAAGAAATCAAGCTCTGATAAACTGCCGGCTGTCTGGCACCGGAGTTATTTTTAATTTACTATATCCTTCTACCATCTTTGCCGAACCGACCTGTAATCCGCGCTGCTGTTGAGCCTGCGTCTTTGCGGGATCTATAAAATGGCGTATATTTCATAAAAGCTGTGTATGAAGCAACCTCTCCTGTACTGCCTCGCACTGCTTCCCTGTATGACGACTCTTGCACAAACGGGAAGCCCCAAACCGGTCATCACCACCGACTGGAAGGATTCTTCTCCTCCACCGTCCGGTACCCCACAATGGAATTTCCTGGCTGATCCCGACTGGAAGGCCGCTACGCAGGCATACGGTGTGGAATGGGGGGCCATGAATGGCATCAAAGGCAGTTTGTTTTATGATGATGAATGGGTAAATGGCTCGATCCTGCTCACCGATCACCGGCAGGCCGCCAATATACCGCTGCGGTTCAATGTATACAGCAACGAGATTTATTTTATGCGCGACAGCCAGGTATTGGCGATCGACGGATCCGTACCGGTCAGGGAGTTTGTCCTGTATGATCACCGGGATGATATCGGCGGTCCGAGTATTTTTCGCTGCGGTTATCCAGACACAAAAACAGGCAATCAAAAAACTTTTTACCAGGTCCTGGCCGATGGCAGCTATAGTCTGCTGATTCAGTATACAAAAAAGATCATTGATAAAAACAACCCTATTGAGGGACCGCAAAGGGTGGTAAGCGACGAGGAGATTTGGTATGTATTGTCGGCCGCCGACCATAAGATGGTGGAAATACACCGGAATAAAAGCTCCCTGCTGTCCGCGCTTCCGGCAGCATCAGATAAGATCAACACTATTATTGCCAACGATAAGCTGAAATTAAAACAGAAAAGCGACTGGGTTACACTGTTTAAAGCGTTAAACAAATCCTAACAACCTTGCTACCGACCGGGTTCTCTGGCCCGACAAGGTCGCCCGAGATGTGCAGGCGAGAACGTTCGAAGGGGTATAACGGTGATGAGCATTTGCCAATGGCGTAGCACCCCAACCATGAGGGATTTATATGCCGCCAATAAGACGATAATAAAAGAGGCCGGTTTTAACCGGCCTCTTTTCATGTTAATAAATCAAATACTCGGTCACTATTGTTTCTGAAGGATCAGTGTGGTGGGTCCGTTGTCGTAGCCATTTCCACCTGGTCCATTGGCAATTAGTTCCATGGTCACTTTGATATATCCGGTACAGGAAAATACATACCCGGCGTTGTCGCCAGATCCCGTTCCCTGTGCGGTCATATTATATCCGCCACCATAGTTGCCGAAGTTAACCTTATGTACATAGGCAGTTCCACTTGCAGGGTCAACATCCACCACCAGCGGATTGACCAGGGTGCCATATGATGGGTTGGGATAAACCTGGCTCAGGTTCACTTCATTGGCACCCGGACCATCGGTAACGGTTACCGTAGCCCCGGGGCTCCAGTCGTCCCAGTCGTCGCGGATCACCGTGTAACTGCCGGCCATACCACCCGTAAAGGGACATACAATATAAGCAGTAAAAGAAAAGGCGGAATAATAATACGCACCTGTTACCAGCCCGCTACCACTGTTATTTCCCGTGTTGTTGACGTCAAAGGTTGCACCTGACTTGGTAACTACACGTGTATAAAAAGTATAGAAAGACCCGGGCGTAAAGGTAGTGGGATCAACACCAAATGCCTGCCCCAATTCGGCTCCGCTTACGGTTAGCTGGGTGCCTTTTCCTGTGTAGGAAACGGTCTTTACCAAGTGCCATTGCGTGGTATCGTAGGTTGAACCCGCCGCTGCATAAATGATCACATGATCTACCGGTTGCCCGTTCGGGTATTCATGTACAATGATGCCGACGGTGGAAGTGGCAATCTGAGCATAGTTGAGGTTCAAATTGATATTGCTGTCCAGTACCAGGTAGGCTCCCACGCCCAGGTTGCTCACGCTTGAGAGGGGGTTGATATTCCCACCGGTCTTTTTGCAGGAATTAGCCAGGAAAAGAACCCCAACAATCACTGCCGTTATGATTAAGAATTTTTTCATCTTTTTCATTTTTAGATTAATAAACGAAATTATCAGGGTTATTATCCCAGAACACCTTGTTCGCCAGGGTACCGTTCTTTTGCGGAGGGGCCGCTGAGTTCCTGTTCACAAAAACGGAGGGATAATAGAATGAACGCATAAACAAGCCTGGAGCAGGAACAGCTACCGCAGGTTGCATATTTCCCGGTTTGCCTGTTCTCCGGTAGTTGTTATATGATTCCACCCCATTCCCCCATAGGGCTATATAATATTCCGTCATAATGACGTTCAGCCTTGAGTCGTCTGTGCTAGCCGAATCATAATTGGAGGAAACCAGGCTGTCATAATTGGCAATCTGTGCTGCTGAAGGAATAGAACCGGATGGCACCGTATAGTTAATGGTGGCGCCAAATCCCATCACCTTGCTGATAGAGGTTTCCACGCCGTTCATCATAAGAGATTTGGGAGTACCGCCGGCTGTTACACCCAGCGTAAGTGCCGCTTCTGCCTTCAGGAAAGAAGTAAAAGAAGACAACCAGATCGGGCTGATACCGGCACCGCCTGCACCCATACCCAGGCTTACCCCTTGACCCTGGCTGGCATCAAACTCACCGCCTGCGGGATAAAGTCCGAACCCTGTACGGTAGGCTCCATCGGGTGGTGCACCGCTGTTATCACCATGGTCTCTACCGAGGTATCCCTTTCCAATCACGCAGTATGGTGTCTGGTCCGGCACGCTTGGAAACCAGGCGGGAAAATTGGATGACCCAAACATGGAGTTGCCATAACAGGGGCAGGACTGTTGGTTGGCCCATGCATAATTGGTTGCTTGTCTGTAGAAATAATAACGTAACCTTGGGTCGCCGCTGAAATTGATGTTCCCACCGCCATATTTCTGCGCTGCCACCATCCACATGAAGTAATTACTCAGGTATTCACCCACGCCCCCTGAATTCACGTAATCAGTTCCATAGTGGGGGTGCCGGCTGTCCGGCGCACTGAGGTTTGTTCCGTATTGGTACTGAAAATCCTGGGCAGTAGAATTGATCAGGTTATTTTCCGTCAGCAGTGCCTGGATATTGGCGGCAGCCGTATTATCAACGAGCCGCGTCTGCATATAAAACTTCAGTTTGAGAGTTTTGGCAAGGGCCACCCAATTATTGGTGTTACCTCCATAAAACAAATCGATCATATTGTTGTCCGGGGCATTGTCGGGATTCTGGAAATAGGAAATGGCACTGTCCAACAATGACTGAATATTTGTATACACCGAAGCACCGGCATCGACCTTCGGTGTCGTGTTTTTAATACCCAGATCTGCCTCTGAAAACGGAACATCTCCAAAATCATCTACCAGGATGCCATATGTAAATGCTTTCAGGGTAAACGCGATGCCCGCCTGTGTATATTTTTTTTGAGACTCCGCCAGCGGAAGCAGTGCATCCACGTTTGCTACTACGCCGGTATAGGCGTTGGTCCATTCCCCGTCAAAACTCGAGGGGGTATACCCGTTATAGTAAAACGGCCCGGTCCAGTTCTGCTGCCGGCTCAACTGCGCACCATAGTCGGATGCTGTAGACCACACGCTGTTAAAGCTGATCTGAACCTGGTTCAGGTAGAGGTCAACGTCCGCAGTCGAAAGACTTGGATAATTCGGATTCGTAAGCAACCCGTCGAAGGTCTTCTTACAGGCGCCCAAACCCGAGATCATGATCAGGACAATGAATATTTTGCTTATATATTTCATATCTGTTGCTTTTAAGGATTTAGAATGATACCCGGATACTGGCTCCATAACGACGGGCGGAGGGACCTGTAAGGAATTCCATGCCACGACCATTACCAACACCCAAACCATCTGCTTCGGGGTCAAAATGAACATACTTGGGGAAGTTCGGAGCATAGTACCAAAGGTTGGTTCCCGAAACCCCGATGGATACACTACCCAAAAATGTTTTGCTCAGCATTTTTGGAGGAAGCGTGTAGTACAGGGAGGCCTCGCGAAGCCTGATACAGGAAGCATCGAATACCGCACCCTCATCAGCTGCTCCATTGGTAATACTATTGCCGTAGTAAGCCTGGGTAGCTGATATCTGGATCTTATTGGGGTTGCCGTTAGCATCCACACCCGGCAGAATATAGGGTGCAGACCTGTCAAACTGTGTGTCCTTTGTTACACCACGACCCAGGAGGGCGCCTGCTGTTCCGGAATACATATCACCGCCACAGGTATAATCCCACTGCATATTAAACACGAAAGACTTATAGCTCAATGCACTGATGCCGGTCAGTTTATACAGGGGATTGGGATCCCCGATGATGCCGATATCATTGGAGTTGATATAGTTACCATCCGTACCCACAATCCTTTTGCCAAAACCGGGAGAACCCTTGATGGTGTCCTTCACAAAGTAATTGGAAATGATCACACCCAGTGGCTGACCATTCACGGCAAAAGTCCCCTCATTGGAATAACCGGATATGTTCACCTGTTTCAGATCGGCCGGTATGCCGGATACCTTGCTCCTGTTCAGCGTCCAAATACCTGTTACCGTCCATTTCCAGTTGCTGGTATTAATAACGGTTACGCCTAACTGCATCTCGATACCTTTATTTGTTACAGACCCTGCGTTGATCTGCTGGTCGGTATGACCGGAAGCTGGATCCAGCAAACGGTCAAGGATCTGGTTATCGGCCCTCCTGTTATAGAAGGTCAGGTCCAGGTTGATCCTGTTATTCCAGAATTTACCTTCGATACCGGCTTCAGCTTCATTCAGCAATTCAGGCTTCAGGTCCGGATTTGCCAGCTGTGCGGGCACAGCATTTACGTTGACAGGTGTACCCGTATACGTCACGAAAGACCGGGTGGCAACGAACAACGAAGAACGGGTTGAATAAGGAGAAGGAAAATTGGCGCTGGTGGAATAACCAACCCTCAGTTTCAGGTAGTTGATGTTTTTATTATCTTTC
>DATJYH010000025.1:0-4498 GCA_035499675.1 Puia sp. | reverse complement strand
TTTAACCTGCTGAATATGTACCTGGAAATAGATGGCCGGAGGCTGGGCGCCAAAGACATTTCCAATATGCGGCAGGAACTGGATATGCGACATGCAGCATTTACCACTTCTTTCGACTACGGCGAAAAAGCGACGGTAAGCTATACCTATTATTCGCTCAGGCAACTGCCGTTTACGGTATTGATGGATATTTCCATCACCGCAAAAAAAGACATCCAGGTTACAGGTGCCAGCGTGATGGAGGCGCCAGATGCCCTGAAAGATGTGCAGAATTATTACAATGAAATTGACAGACCGCACGTGGTGATCAGCCTGCTCACATCTTCAGCCAAAAGTCCAACCGGCAAGTTACTCATGTGCGCCTCCAATAGTTTCCTGTTCAGTGAGCCGCATGGACAGGAACCGCGGGTGATCCATGAAATGTGGGACAATAACATGCACCTGATGAAGTTCAGCCGCGGGATCAGCG
This sequence comes from Puia sp., assembly GCA_035499675.1. GTDB lineage: Bacteria > Bacteroidota > Bacteroidia > Chitinophagales > Chitinophagaceae > Puia. The sequence goes on along the minus strand of DATJYH010000025.1, from coordinate 4,029 downwards.
CGGGCGAAACCTACCATTTTGCCGTTACAGGTTCCTCCATCACCTCTGCACAGGATGATGATCCGTTAAACGAAGCCGAACGTCTCACCATTTTCGCCAAGCTGGAAGGCAGGGACCGCTTGATCAAATTTCACAACGCGGCCTGGGATGAATTGTGGAAGAGCGATATTCGCATTGAAGGAGATGACCAGTCGCAGCAGGACATTCACAGCATGCTGTATCACCTGTATTCATTTGCACGGGAGGGTACCGCGTACAGTCTTTCCCCGATGGGACTCAGCGGCCTTGGCTACAACGGGCACGTTTTCTGGGACGCAGACCTGTGGATGTTCCCCGCCCTGCTGCTGCTGCACCCCGAAATCGCAAAATCACTTGTAGATTACCGTTATGACAGGCTCGATGCGGCGAAACGGAATGCGTTTTCCCATGGCTATAAAGGCGCGATGTTTCCCTGGGAAAGCGCCGCCACCGGCGTGGAAGAAACACCGGTATGGGCATTAAGCGGACCTTTTGAGCACCATATCACCGCCTGTGTGGGGCTGGCTGCCTGGAACTACTACTGCGTAACACAGGACAAAAACTGGTTGCGCGAAAAGGGCTGGCCGATCTTGTCTGCCGCGGCGGATTTCTGGGCATCCAGGGTAGAACGCAATGGCCCGGGACATTATGACATCAAAAATGTAGTGGCTGCGGATGAGTGGGCGGAGAATGTCGACAACAATGCTTTTACCAATGCTGCCGCCAAAGCCGTATTGCAGCATGCCCGGGATGCAGCAACCGTACTGGGTCTCACAGCCAACCCGGACTGGATGAATGTGGCCGACAATATTCCCATCCTTCGTTTCCCGGATGGTGTAACGAAGGAATATGAAGGCTACCAGGGCGGAGGCATCAAGCAGGCAGATGTTAACCTGCTCGCTTTTCCCCTAAAAGAGATCACCGATCCCGCACAAGTCAAAAAAGACCTGTCGTATTATGAAACAAGGGTGCCGAACGAGGGCACGCCCGCCATGACACAGGCTATCTTCGCATTGTTGTATGCGAGGCTGGGCAATGGCGAAAAAGCTTACCGGTTTTTTAAGGATGCTTACACGCCCAATCTGGATCCGCCATTCAGGGTCATTGCAGAAACAAAGGGAGGAACCAATCCCTATTTTGCAACGGGCGCGGGTGGAATCGTTCAAAGTGTGTTGATGGGTTTTGGTGGACTGGATATCAACGCAAAAGGTATAGCACAAGTGCCTTCCAAACTGCCATCCAACTGGAAAAGCCTTACCATTACCGGTGTGGGCCCGGAAAAGAAAATTTACACGGTTAAATAAAATTTTATTAATTTGTCGGCGCTTGAAACGAACTGCTTCCATACTACTGCTTGGCATACTTTGCTTTAACTGGTTTGGCTACAGGGTGCTCACCGCCTATCTGCAAGACCGCGCCAACAACCGCCTGGAAGCACAGCTCGATGAAAATCAATACGACGAATCCCAGCTTATTTCTATCAAGGTTCCCGCAGAACACCTGTCTTACTACATCAGTTCCGATCAGTTTGAACGGGTGGATGGGCAGGTTGAGATAAATGGCGTACAATATAAATATGTTAAACGCCGCCTCTTCAATGATTCACTGGAGCTGCTCTGTATTCCCAATCATACGGCCATGCGGTTGCAGACTGCCAAGGATGAGTTTTTCAAACTGGTGAACGATCTTCAGCACCCCGGGCAGAACAAGAAAACTGATTCCCATCCCGGCGCTTCCAGCAATTTTTCTACGGACTATTATACTGTTATTGATCCTTTCAGCATGGACGATCTGAGTTTTGACCAACTCAGGCAATCTGCTCATTTTATCTGTAACATCCCCACCACTTACTCGCCTGTTGCGGGACAGCCGCCCGAACACTGCTGATACATTCAGTGTAAACATTCATTGTTTTTGTATAAGCTCTCTGTAAAAGGGGAGATATGGTATTAGTATCTTCAAACAGGCATTTATTCATGAGATATTTAGTTGGTTTTGCTTTGATGGCAGTTGTTTTAGTTGGCTGCAACGGGAAAAAGGATTATGACCAGATTTTCAGGGATCCGATTTTATTCGCTAAAACAAACCATGAGCTGAATACCGTGGTCATGGGCAATAATTTCAGTCCCATCGTGGCTTCTCGAAATTATACCTACGCCAACGTAGCGGCTTATGAAGTGATAGCGGGTGGATACCCCGATCAATATCATTCACTGGGCGGTCAATTGAACGGCCTGGGCGAAGTTCCGAAACCAACAGCGGGCAAGCCGATCGATGTTGAATTTGCTTCCATCCTGGCGTTTTGCTCGCTTGGAGAGTCCGTCACCTTCCCGGCGGGAAGTATGAAGGATTATGTTGACAGCCTGAAACAACTGGCCAGGGATCATGGCATGCCTTCGGATGTTATGAGCAATTCCATAGAATATGCCGATACGGTTGCGTCGGTGATCATGAGCTGGTCGCGCAAGGACAACTACCTGCAAACCCGCGGTGCACCTGAGTACACCGTGATGGATTCCCCCGGCCGTTGGGTGCCAACACCCCCGGCGTATTCACCCGCGGCAGAACCGCATTGGAGGGAGATCAGGCCGATGGTATTGGACAGTGCCAACCAGTTTATGCCGCCGCCACCGCTTACGTTTAATATTACTAACAAGAACAGTGATTACTACAAGGAAGTCATCGCCATCAAAAATGCGGTTGACAGCCTTTCCCCCGAACAGGCACATATGGCCGATTTCTGGGACGATAACCCGTTTAAACTGAATGTATCGGGCCACCTGATGTTTGGTACCAAGAAATTTTCTCCGCCCGGTCACTGGATGAGCATCGTGGGCATTGCGGCTGAAAAGGCACACGCGGATTTTGGCACAACGGTTTGCGCCTTTGCCAAAACTTCCATCGCCCTGTTTGATGCTTTTATCCAATGCTGGGATGAAAAATACAGGCACAACACAGTTCGCCCGGAAACGGTGATCAATAAATACATTGATCCCAACTGGCGCCCCCACTTGCAAACACCGCCCTTCCCTGAGTATACCTGTGGCCACTCCACGGGTTCCGCCGCAGCGGCAGAGGCGTTGACCAGTGTGTTCGGTGACAATTTTGCGTACACGGACAGTACGGAGCTGGAATTTGGCATCAAAAGCCGCTCCTTTACGTCATTCCGCAACGCTGCACTCGAAAACAACTGGGCGAGATTCTACGGGGGTATTCATTTTCATCAATCCTGTATCGTGTCCACTGAATATGGCCGCAAAGTAGGCGACCTGGTGGCAAGCAGGCTGAAGATGAAAAAGACCTGACATACATTTTATCAAATCAAACCAGGTTTTTCAAAAAGAGACAACAGTGAGCTGACATTTCCCGCAGGGGAAATCGCATGAAGCGGCGATGCCGGGGACAGGACCCCTGCAATGGCTGACATAAGATGCATGCGTTGTGCAGACGGATCACTGGCAATTTGAAAACCTGCAAATCAACATCCATGGCACACATACAACTGCATAATGAACAACTTCCGGGTATTGTTGGATTGCTCGATTACAGCCCGGAAACAGCCAGGCCCCTGTCCGAACTGGCCGAAGTGTTATTGGCTGATGAACAAAACTCCCTGACCAGGGGCGAACGCGAACTCATTGCCGCCTCTGTTTCATACAGGAACGATTGTCATTTCTGTCACAGTTCCCATGCGGCTGCGGCAGCCGCCCATTTTCATGCGGGGGTGGAATTTATTGATGAAGTCAAAAAAGGCCTGGGGCCTGGTATGATTTCCGATAAAATGCGCGCCCTGCTCAATATTGCCCATCATGTACAAGTAGGCGGAAAGAAGGTGACTGGTGAAGACATTGAAGCAGCGCGGATCCTGGGTGCCACGGATAAAGAGATCCATGACACTGTCCTGATCGCCGCGGCTTTCTGTATGTACAACCGTTACGTGGACGGATTGGGAACCTGGGCGCCCCGGGAAAATAAAGATTTTATGGAAATGGGTCAGCAACTGGCGAGCAA
>DATJYH010000024.1:0-6246 GCA_035499675.1 Puia sp. | reverse complement strand
CCGAGCCTGCCGAAATTGATTCCCAGCACGGGTATATTTTTGTCGCGGACCAGCGAAACCGTATCCAGTAAGGTTCCATCTCCACCCAGACTGATCACAAATTCAATGGACTCATCAAGGTCCGTCGAATCATAAAAGGCGGACATATCCGATGAAAACTCAAATCCAGATCTGATCTTTTCAAAAAAGGGATGGAAGATGACCGGTTCAATACCCTGTCGTTTTAATTCATCAAACAGGTGCTGCAATTCATGCTGCTGGTCTTCCTCTATGATCCTGCTGTAAATGGCTACTTTCATCAGTGAAAATTTTTCCTGCCAGGCAACGGATGGGGCCGGCACAACTCAACCCGGAGCGGCTGTCCGGGCAAAGCTAATTTAAATAAATCCCGTGCCGGCATCAGAAATCATTTTTTATGTGAAAAAAGAATCCCTTCTCTCCCAATTGATTCAGGCTGTATTCAAAACGGAATACAAAATCATAAAATGTAACGATGTCCATTCCAGCCCCTCCCGAATACAGGAAACGATTGGTCAGCGAATTGGAGGTGAAATCGCGGTTGTAAACATAACCGGCATCCACATAGGTCTTCGCAAAAAAGCGGAAGGGAATGCGGTCATGTGCCGTTCCGCGGATAAATGGTATGCTGAATTGGAATAATTCCCTCGACAGTGTATTTCTGATCACCCCACCAGCCACTCCGTCCACTACGTATTTTTCAAGGCCACGCATATAAAAATCCCCATACCCCAACATCTGCAGGTTATAAAAAGGCTGATCAAAGGGAAGCTTGAGCATGCCGATGTTCTGCGTCACAAAATAGGTTTTCCGGGTAATGGGCCAGGCCTCCACCGATTTGGCATACAGTTGTGTGAGATGCATATCGGCATTGATCCCCCTTTGCAACAATCCCGTTTCAAACAGGAATCCTTTCAGCGGGTACGGCACATAGTCTATGTTGTTATAGTTTAATACATACGACAGCTCAGGATACTGCACGGTGGTCAGGTTGTTGGCGAAGTAATGCGGGTTCCATACTGTAACGGCGCTGTCTATCTGCAAATGATTGTAGCTAAGACGCAGGAAGTGTTTGGTTCGGAGTGCGGGCCTGAAATAATAGCGAAGAGAAACCGACAACTGTTCTCTCAGATACCTCCCGGCATAGGGGATCGTATCCGAGTTGATGAAATACTGCTGGTTGTCGACCGTAAGCGCGTTGACCTCATTCATGGCAGCATAGGAAAAGCCAAATCCGAATCCATGTTTCAGGGACCGGCCCGCATAGGGTTGATCATAGGCCAATTCTACCTGTTTGGTATAACCGGTAATCAGCCAGATGCGCAGAAGATCATTGCGACCTGTAAAATTGTAGTAGGCGAATTTTAAACCGTAGTTCAGGCGGCTCAGGCTATAATTGCGCTCCGCCCACGCGGTAAAATTTCTGTCCACCGGCTGTACGTAGGGGAGGGGAAAAATATACCATCGCTCTTTCACGTCAATCTGGATATCGGCCACATACCCCCGAAAACCTTTCAGGTAGATAATCACTTCATTGAAGAGCCGGGTATTGATCAATTGTTCTTTTGACCGTGTGAAATAATTGGTGAGGTCGGCAAGCGACACGGAATCCCCCGGTTTGAAAAGCAGTTCGCGCTCGATAATATAAGTCCGGGTTTTGCGGTTCCCGGTGATAGAAATATGCCCGATTACGTATAAGGGGCCGCGATGGCGGCTTGAACCTGAATCGGGATAAACGCGGGTAACATACAGGCTGTCGGGCACCCGGGTCCGGCCAAGCGTATCCTGCCCGGATACCCGCCCACATAAACTCGCCATGATGACGACCAGGCTATATTTTGTCAGCTTCCATATGAAATGGGCCATAGAGCGATCTTGCTGCGGGAATATTTGCTGGATAACAATCGTTTGCCCGGTTATATATTCAGGTAGTTCATGAGGTGGTCATAATTGGCACGCAACTCGTTTTCATACAACTCCTCACCGAAATAATATTTTATTTTGTATTCGTAGCGCTGGAAGGTGGCAATGATGTCGGAGATTTCAAGCCTGTTGATCTTAAGCGTGATATATAAAGTGGAAGAGGGAGCGTCGAAGTAGGTATTCAATTGGGTGATCTGTGCATCATTGGTCTCAACCAATTTGCTGATCTCAGAAAATGAAAAACTGATCTTATCCATTTGCAGCACGATCACAGCACCGGGGTCGCCGGCCCCGATCATTTTCCCAACCTGTTTCAAGAGGTCGGTGGCGGAAATGGCTCCGATATATTCCGATTCTCCCTCCACTACCGGAATGGCCGTGAGGTTGAATTCATTTATATAATGCACCGCCTCTATGCAATGGGTCCCCGCATGGACGAAGATCTTTGAAAACACGTGTTGCAACTGCGACAATGGCATTTCATCGTCTGCCGCATTCAACAGGCTGTCCTCGCTTACAAGTCCTATCAGTTTATCTTCGGCTACAACCGGCAAATGGGCCACATGAAAATCAATCATCAGGTCCTGCGCCCTGGCGATGGAATCATCAGGGTGAAGCGCCGGAATGGTGACCGATATCATTTCCTTGTTCAGCACGGTAAGGGGGTTTATATTTTTCTATAAGACTCCGCCGCTCACGCCACCGCTGCAGGCTCGTTCAGTTTTGTCAAGAATTTGTGCAGGATCGCGTTGAATTCATCCGGCACCTCCATCATGGGGGCATGGCCGCATTTGTCAATAAAATACAACTCACTGTTGGGGATCAGTCGTTGAAACTCCCTGCCTACAAAAGGTGGGGTGATCGTATCATTACTTCCCCATATCAATAACGTCGGTTGTTTGATTTGATTGAGTTCTTCGCCCAGATTATTTCTGATGGCACTCTTGGCCAGGGATATGATCTTTAACGCCTTAAGGCGGTTGTTGACGATTTCGTACACTTCATCCACCAGTTCTTTGCTGGCGATATCCGGGTTATAAAACGTCATTTCCGTCTTTTTCCTGATATAGCCGTAGTCACCGCGTTTGGGATACGTATCCCCCATCCCGCTTTCAAACAGGCCGGAGCTCCCTGTCAGGATGATGGATTTGATCCGCTCGGGATGCTTGAGTACATGCAGCAGCGCCACATGACCACCCAGGGAATTACCCAGTAAATGAAGGTTTTTATAGTCCCGGTGCTCGATAAACTTATGAACAAACTTCTCCAGTCCACCCACCGTGGAATGCAACAGGTCAAGCTCAAACAAAGGCAGCATCGGCACCACTACCTGGTAATGGTGACGGAAGTACCCGATCAAATCCTTGAAATTACTAAGCGCCCCGAAAAGGCCATGCAGCAAGATCAACGGCTCACCTTCGCCCTCTTCAATGAATTTGAATTTCTCATCCTGTTTGATTTCGTATTGCATTCCTTTTTGAATAATTCTGAGATAATCGATCGCAAAATAAATGATTTACAGCAAAAATCATCTCTTAAAGAGCAATAACGCCGTTTCCATGCAAATTTACAACAACTGGCGCTCTTGCTGGTTTGAAATATCGATCAAACCTGTTGTTGATTGAAAACCAAAGTAAAACTTAATGATAAGATAAGATAACCTTTGGCATCATTCATTCATACTGCTTCCACGCTCTTTATACTATATCTTCTTACACATAGATCAACGAACAGAATCAAAACTTATTTGTGACATGGACCAATAAAATGGTAACCGGCACAAGGATGCGAGGCTTCCTGTCAAGGGGGAACACATACTATATTTACCTGGACAAGCCCGCAAAAAATGTTTGCAGCTGAACAAACATATCCCTGAATATGGGAGCGATCTTGCCTAACTGGAGCATGATGGCCGGCCCCCAGGGCTCAATAAAACTGTAGGTCTTCGACGCTTCTACGCTATGTTTTCCGATGATACCCGATTGCGTGCCATAAAACAACAACACGCTGTATACCGAAATATAAAGAACCAGGTACAGCACAACACCTCCCAGTTTGTTGAGCCATTCCATGAATGCAAAATCCACTGTCGTTTCAACAATATCCGCCACCCATCTTACAATCATCACGACCACCAGGAACACAAGGATAAAGGCCAGGATGGGAAGCCATTTCGGGGATACGGGCAAATGACCATTCAAACGGACAGCTACCACCGCCGATAATTTTATGGCCGCTGCCAGACCTGCAATGCAGGCCAGCACTGAAAAAACAGCCAACACCAGCCCTCGCTGCATTCCTTTGGAAACTGCCATCAGCAACAGAATGATAAAAATGATATCGATCGCCATGAAGAACGGGATAATTGTTCAACTACAGTGTTGGTAGCAGCAACAGACAGACCTGCCTACCTGGACAGTAGTTCTTTTACCAACGCATTGATGGTTTTTCCATCGGCCACCGCACCAAATTGTTTGGTGGCAGCTCCCATTACTTTTCCCATGTCTGCTGGTGAACTGGCGCCCAGTTCCGCAATGAGCTTTGACAAAGCCGCCTTGAGATCTTCCGCACTCATCCTGGCAGGCAGGAATTTTTCAATGACCTCAATCTCCTCCTGTTCCTTTTGCGCCAGGTCTGCGCGGTTCTGTTGTTGATATATTTCAAGAGAGTCTTTCCGTTGCTTAATCAGTTTTTGCAGCAACTTCACTTCGGCATCCTCCCTGATTTCTCCGTTGCCGCCTTCCGCCGTTTTGGCCAGGATGATGGCTGCCTTAATGGCGCGCAAACTTCGCATTGATTTTTCATCCCTGGCCAGCATGGCAGTTTTCAGATCGGTCATGACTTTTTGTTCAAGGCTCATAGTAAAAGAAGATTATTGGGTTAGATTTTCTGCTCTTTTAATTGCTGGTTCCTGAATTTCTGGTAAAAATCCTTCGCAAAACGCTTCATGTCGTCCGACAATTCCTCCTGCTGTGTCGCCCGCTGGTAACTGTCCGCCATCGTGATCATGGTCTGGTAAAAAAAATCAGCCATTTCATCAACCATCATCTCCTTTGTCCAGAGGTCGATCCGAAGCGCCGTCTTATCGGCCCCATCCCAAAATGCCAGCATCATGGCCTTTGCCAGTCGTTCCTGGTCTGCAGAGGTATCCGTTGCTTTCCAGCTGATCCGGGACGGCACTTTGTCCGCATCCAGCGTTACATCAATGTGTATGGACGATTGTTTCATATTAAAATTTCAAAGGGCGAAGTTACTATGAAAGTTTAAATGGCGGTGGCTGGCCCTGTCTTTCCAATAAGACGCGCTTGATGGTGTGGTATTTCCATGGCCCGCAACAGGGCGCCGCGGAGTTGCTCTGTGGACTGAGACCTGCTGTAGCCGGCAGCCGTTTGCAGTCCCTTTGAAAGCAGCTCATTGCGGAGATTTTCATCCTTGTACAATCGCTTCAATTGTTCCGACAACTGCTCTTCATCACCCGGCGTGGCATACAATACCGATGCTTCGCCCGGCGACCCGGCACGTTCAGCAGCCACCTTGATTACCGGCGTGCCGGCACGGAATGCATTCAGCCATGCCTGCTCGTCCTCCGACAATTGAATAAGACCGTATGCGCCGGCTACCATGGCCGCGAACGACTCATCACCGGGGGCACGGTATACATGCAGGTCAGCTTTATATTTATAAGTGTCCAGTTTCGCGGCCCATGCCCCCGGTTTCCGGTGATTCATAACGGCGATGACTATCTGAAGGTTGGACTGTTGGCGTTTTTTGAAGCGCGAGAAGGATTTCAGCACAAAGAGCAGGTGGTGGGCATCTTCCGGTCCTGCAGACACCATAAAATATTCCTTTCCCCCCGCAAACCGCCGTTTGACCTGTTCTTTCTCTTCCCATCCAAACGGGCGATAAGCTTCATCCGGAGCGGGTGGCACTACTACAATCTTATCTGCCATCGTCGGGAACTGTTCCAGCAGCCACTCGCGGGTCCAATCCGACTCCGTGATCAGCACCCTGGCCCGGTCAACTGTTGCGGGAAGCTGTCGCAGAAAAAACCGGTTGTATGATTTGCTGCTGGAAGTAACCCCGAGGCCCTCCTCCCGCCAAATCCATACGGCTTGCGGAAGATCCGCGTGAAAAGAAGCAATTCCACCCGTCATCAACAAAAGTTCCGACTTGTTTTTGTGAAGAGCCCGGGGAACCTGTTGCTCATTCCACCTCTTCCAGCCCAGGATCCCCGGTAGGGATTGCCGGGTAATCATGCGCGTGGGGGGGAGAATCGATTGCAGCCTTTTCATGCCAGATCTGTCG
>DATJYH010000023.1:0-4878 GCA_035499675.1 Puia sp. | reverse complement strand
AAGCCAGCAGGTGTATTGCATCATCGACAAGGGACGCGTGATGAAGATGCCCTTTGAGGGGCTCACGCTGCTCGATTACGCCATCAATGCAACCCTGATCCTGTTGAGGGTGGCCCTGGTAAAACAGGACAAGGCCGGGCTGGTGACCTTCGCCGACCAGATCGGCAGTTTTTTGCCGGCCGACCACAAGGCGATCCAGATGACCAGTATCCTGGATACCCTGTACAATGAACAGACAAAATTCCTGGAAACAGATTTTGAAAAACTATACGCGCTGGTTCGGACACGCATTACCCAGCGAAGCCTGATCGTGCTGTTCACCAATTTTGAATCTTTCACGTCGCTCAAACGTCAGCTGCCTTATATATTAGCGATCTCGAAAAGCCACCTGTTGCTGCCGGTGTTTTTTGAAAATACCGAACTCGAACAACTCACCAGTTCCTCCGTAAAAGATGTGGAAAGTCTGTATATCAAAACCATCGCCGCCAAATTCAGGTATGAAAAAAAGCTTATCGTAAAAGAATTGCAGCAGTATGGCATCCCCACTATCCTTACCGTGCCCCAGCAGTTGACGGTAAATACGGTAAATAAGTATCTTGAAATAAAGGCGAGACAAGCGATATGAGCCTGGAGTCTCGATGGCCGGAGGTACTGCAGGTCATGTGATGCGGGATGCGGGCAGCGTTCCGGCAACCATGAAGAACGGAAGTCTGTCAACTGTCAGCTATCTTCACCACTACCCTTCTTCCCCCGGGTACTTCCAGGTCCCAGAGTTCAGCAATGTCTTTCAGGTTTGTTGTAATTGTTTCCACTTTTAGTTTCCCTGCTGCTGCCAGTTCAAACATGGAAGGCAATATTTCTTTAAAGAGGAGGACTACCTGCTGTCTGGACCAGGCGCCCAGTCCGGACCCGCTGAGTTGAAGGTCTACGCTTCTGAGATTGGCGGCTGAGAGTTGGATCAGGTCGCCGGCCATACTGCCGATGGATACATATCTTATCTTATTGGTAAAAGAGCCATCGCCCCTGAAACAGCCCAGGATCATTTCGGCCGTAGTTCCCCAGAGGTAATCGACGACAACATCAATGGGTGTTTTTGCATGAATGGCTGCCAGTTGAGCCCTTATGTCGTCATCCTTCTGCGATAAGGAAATTGTTTCGTCTGCACCGAGTTGTTTCAATTCCTCCAGCGAGTCGCGGTTTCTGCCTGTTGCGATTATTTTTTTTGCTCCATAATATTTAGCAATCTGTACAGCCACACGCCCCGTAAAACCCGTGGCACCGTTTACCAGCACCACGTCGCCTGGTTGCATACCTGCCCTGAACCTGAGCCCCATTGCAGCACCGATGACCGCGTTTGGTAAGGCGGCAGCTGTGGCGTCATCCAGTCCATCCGGCACACTCACCATTCTATCCCGATGAATAACGGCCTTTTCAGCCAGCATCCCGCTCACGCCCAGACCGTACACCCTGTTGCCATCGGTCAATTCGCAAATGCCGTCACCGCCAGGGATTCGTCCCCCCTCCTGCGGTGCCCCTCCGCTGTAATGCCGGCCGGAGGCCCTGCTTTTGTCGATGTGCTTGATGGCCGCCGCCTTCACCCTGACAAGTATTTCATCCTTGTTTTGTGGGATCGGTTCAGGCACATCTGTGTATCGGGGAGGATCACCGGGCTGGTATATTACTGCTGCTTTCATTTTTATGTTTTACAGCACAAAATTAACCGGGCAGGCCGGTAACGATAACATTTGTTATCAATTAAAACTGAGGCTGGCTCATGGCCAGTTTATTCTTAATGCGACTCAGGTGAACACGACTGGTGCCCAGGCAGGAAGCAATATAATGTTGGGGTACCCGCCGGATGATATGTGGCAGGTTCTGCAATAACCGGAGGTATTGCTCTTTCTTTAGGTTGAAGTCTGCCATGTTCTAAGTTTCGAATGCTTACTGATAAGCTCAAAATCACTGTCCGTATGAACAAGCGGTGTTGAAAACCCGATGGCATAAAATGCAATCAGGCAATCGTTGCTCTTTCGGATTGTTACCCCTTTTTTACGCAAACCTCTGTATAATTCTGCAGCGGCTATAGCGGCTTGCACCGGTGCAAGTTGTAGTACAGTGAAATAAGATAAGATCTCCTTAATCTGCCGGTATTGCGAGTCTTCGCGAATTCCCTTTAGTATTTCCTGCAATATGGTCGGAGTTAGTAATACCTGATCGTTGTGATCAATGTAAGATGTAAGCAAATCAGCTTCAGCGTTGCTTTTATCCTTTAATAAATCAATCCACACCGAAGTGTCAAATATGAGAGGCCCGCTCATAAATTACGCATCTCTTTTAAATTGCCCTCCCATTTGATCCGGCCTTTAAGATTCAGCAATTCTCTTTTTTTCAATGAGGCAACGTAACTTTTTAGAGCCTCCTGTACAACCTCCCGTTTAGTTTTGAGTTTGCTGAGTTTAATCGCTTGTTTTAAAAGAATATCATCCAGTTCAATATTAGTGCGCATAAGATTGAATTTATGTGTAAAAAAAATAAAAAATATACACATTGCCATAGCTTTTGTAATACGCTGGCGGGGGGTGTAGAAATTTCTAAACAGGTCCTCATCGCCTGATCCAGTTATGCTGCCGATTCAATTTACTCAGGGTTTCTTTTAGCTTTCAGCTATTTCAGAAATGAAATAAATGATTTAATCTCCCCTACTGGATATTTCTCAAAAGGTATCCCACAAGGAATATACCCATGAGAAAAATAAGTCCCGTAAGCATGGTGATGAGTGGTGAACTGTCCCGGAAATCCTCCCTGTTGATTTGTTTTTGAACTTTTTTAAAACGTACAAAAGAAAGAACGGTTAACAGGGTTCCAATCACCACCAGGCCGATCCCCGCTACGGCGGAGTAACCCCTGCCCGGCGCTGGCAGCGTCTTTTCATTGAGTGCCAGCGACAACTCTTTTACAAACAACGAAAATTTTACCACCACAAAACCAAAGGCCATAATGCCGACTGCCGTCCGGATCCAGGCAAGAAAGGTCCGTTCATTGGCAAGGTGGTCGCTGATATGGGGATTCTTTTGTTCCGACATGGCTGATGCAGTTAAAGTTCGGTTCTACCGTGCAGCTGTCAAAAAATTTAAAGAATGGCCAGCGCAAGCCCGCTTTGTAGTTGTAAGATGTAGCCCCTCCTCAAGGGTCAAACTCCCACCAGTCCGATGCGGGAGCGTTTGTAGGATAGTAGGTTCCCAGCCCGGCATAACCCTTGCTTCCGATAGCAAAACCGACGGCACTGAGTCTTGGATCAGGTATCGAAGTCTTTTGCGTCCACTGGTCTGCCACCGGATCGTATTGCCAGTTTCCACCATAGCCTCCGGAAACAACATATCCCAGGCCATTGATGGAAAAGGCTGGCCCGCCTAATAGGGTCCCTGGACAGTTTTGCCTGTCGGACCATTTATCAGCAACCGGGTCGTAGGATGACCAGTGATAGTAGAGCGATCCCAATCCCATGTATCCCGTATTGCCAATGGTTAGGTATCCGGGATCGCCAGTCAGCTGAAATCCGTAATCATTTTTCCTGGTCCATTGGTCAAGTGATGGATCGTATTCCCACCAATCGGAATAGACAGTGCCAGGGGCACCATACCCAACACCAAAGTAGCCCTTGTTTCCCAGTGAAAATCCAACAGCGCCGGATCTCCCTCCTCCAGGAAAATCGGCTTTTCTTGTCCACTGATCCATTGACGGGTCGTATTCCCAGACCTCCTGAAGATATGTGGCCGCTCCGCTGGTATTACCACCTGCGTTTGCAATTCCCCCAATCACGTAACCTTTGTTCCCAATCGCAAAACCCGTAGCAGACCATCTGCCCTGTGCGGGCAAACTGGCCTTCTGTGTCCAGTTATCGGCAACCGGGTCATATTCATACGCAGAAGTAAGATCAACCCAAAGTACACTAAGTCCTGTAACAAGATACCCCTTACCGTTAACAACAAAGGTTGCAGGATAAAAAACGGGCGTGCCAGGGAAAGCGGCCTTTTTGGTCCAGCCACCAGTGAGCACCACAAACTCACTTGTTGATTGACTGGAATGTCCATTTACCGAGACAGTTACCGGGCCCGTGGTTGCGCCGACCGGAACTATTACAAGTAACACCGTATCCGAGAGAGATATTATTTCCGCCTTTACACCATTAAAATATACGGTTATCTGGCCCAGTGAGTACCCAAATCCCCTGCCAGTGATCTGAACAGTAGCGCCCGGTCCGTCTGATGCGGGAAGTATCTGTGCAATGTCGGCTGTATTGGTATTTGATTTCCTGCAGGCGGCTGCAAAAAAAAGGAGAACAACAACCAGGCATGAAAGGCGTCTCATGGTCAAGTGTTGGAGGAGCTGTTTTTTTCCGGATAGCGCTATTGAATATACGAAGAATGTGTGAAAGGTCCTGGCTGCACCGGGGCCTGATAACGATATCAACCCGGTTCTAAATTTGAAGACCAAATTATCGATGTACCCTCTCTGCACGAGTCATCCGAAGGGCTGCGGCGACCTGAACCATGTCAGGTTTAGCGCCCTTCGGAAGAGTCAGGAAAGGAAAAGTTAGCCTTGCAAAGACTATTATTTGATTCTTTCCGATACATTGTACCAATTCCATTCCCAGGTCTTCCCGTTGTCAGGAGAAAAAGCCTGACTCCATACCGGGTAGTCTTTATTTCGAACGTCCCAGCGAAACACAACGATGATATTTTTCCCATTGAACACATCCTTTGCAAAAAAATGCCCGACATTGTTTTCAAAAGACCCGACCATCGGCGGGTCAAGCACACCGGTATTACTGGCAACCCAATACAGGCTCCACAATTTGGTTTTTGGATTAAAAAGTCT
>DATJYH010000022.1:0-5035 GCA_035499675.1 Puia sp. | reverse complement strand
GCAGCAGTTACCCAAAATAGAAATGCCAACCCTTGTCCTGGTGGGGGATCTGGACCTGCCTGACTTCAGAAATATATCCGGTATTCTCCTGGAAAAAATCCCCGGTGCAAAAAGATCGGAGCTGCCGGGGGTTGGACACATGTGCAATATGGAAGATCCTGAGTCATTCAACCACCTCCTGCTCGAGTTCCTGCAACAGCAACGGCGCTGATCCTATTGCCGGTTGACGCCTCACTGTAAAATTTCTCCCGGACAAATTCGGAATTCTGTGTTATCTTTTAAAATGGAATTATTCCACGAGCATCCATCAATACATTTTTTATGAGCAAACCCTTTCAATTACTCACCTGTTTGTGGCTGGCCATCGCTGGCGGATATATGCTGGTTTTTACTCCGACCGGCATCACGCATCTCTGTGTGGGTTGCGGAAACCGGCTGACAAATATCATGGGACTTATTTCCATCATCATCGGTTTTCTCGGGCTGGCAAGCCTGGCCCGGTCATCAGGTGCTGCGAGGGAATAAATACTTTCTAAGGAAACCGCGGATTACCCGCAATAAAAACGAGGACCCACCTCCATGGAATCCTCGTTCAGACCGGGGCAACGATTATCTGCTAGTTTTCACCCAATCTTCCAGCATTAGAACCCCAGCCTGTTTCACCCATATATTTCCTGACGTTCAAAGGCAGGGCCTGCGGCAGGCACCGGTACGGCCTCCATCCAAATCAAAACCAGTCATCCCAGGCTGCTAGCGGAAGTGAACACCCCGGAGAATTTGCCGGCAATCATCGCTTCTTTTAACAGGATACCGTGAAAAAACGGAATGGCTCCCGGGCGATTTTAGGTTTTTTAACGGTATCTTGACGATCTCATCAACCCCTAATCCCGTCCTTTGAAACCCGGCACTGTGCTTACCAGGGAGTTGTATTCAACTGTCACCGCATCCAATCGCTCACATGGCAAAAATTGCTTTGGTAGATGATCATGTCCTAATCCGCCGTGGGCTGGCCGCATTGGTTCGTAACCTTGGACACGAAGTTGTGATTGAATCCGATAACGGGCTGAAATTTATGGAAGCCATGAATCCGGCAACGGTGCCGGATGTGGTGCTGCTGGACATCAAAATGCCGGACATGGATGGTTTCCAAACCGCCCTATGGCTTAAACAAGAATACCCCCAGGTAAAAGTTCTGGTGATTTCCATGTATAATGATGAAGACTCCGTGATCGGGATGCTGCGTTGCGGCGCCCGCGGATACGTGTTTAAAAACACGGAACCGGAAATACTAAAGGCCGCTATTGAAGAAGTGATGGAGAAAGGCTTTTATCATTCCAACACGGTTTATGAAAGGATGGTGCGCCCCGCGGAAGACCCTCACAACCGCGAAGAAGGGGAGGCCCACGACATCCCCCTTACGCCCAAGGAAATGGAATTCCTGAAACAGATCTGCTCCGAACTGACCTATAAGGAGATTGCGGCAAGGATGTCGCTAAGTCCCCGCACCCTGGACAGTTACCGGGATATTCTTTTTGAGAAACTCAATATCAGGAGCCGTGTGGGCCTGGTGCTGTACGCTATCAGGCATGGTATAGTGAAAATATAACGCAGTCATGTTTTAGGGCTGCAGATATTTGGATCGCAGGCTGCCATTTATTCATCAGAAGGTCAGGTTATCAACGGAACCCATTTTCAGTAACCACTCTTTTACAAAAAACAGCCGGTTATTATTGGAAAAACGGTTGCAGCAGCATCGAACCAGCTGTTGACTATAACTTTCATTCTATAGCCGGAACCAAATTTTGCAACAAAACAAACTAATATCACAAAAAAATACCCACTTTTCGGTATTGTCTCCGGCTAAGAAACATCCTATATTTATGGATGTGTCATTCTCCCACCACTCCGTATAGAACGTCACACATCTTTTAATCCTGCTCCTTTCCCCGGCAACGGGATATCCGCATTGGAAAGCTATTACCTCCCCCATCGAATCTGATTTGTCCCGGGTTTTTAACCCGGGGAGACTGTGTTATGTCCCCTGCGGGGCCGACCTATCCATTCCTATCTACAGGCCATCACCCATTACTACCATCAAAAAAGCAACCATATGATTACACTTTTACGCGCAGTAAATCATCGCTTTTTTATTTGCTTCGCACGGCTGCTGGCCCCGTCCATCATCTGTTCCACCAACTTTTTATACGCACAAAATGAAAACCTGCTGATCCAATCCGGTTCCAGTTTTATTGTGTCAAAAGGTTACCTGGTGTTGAACAACAGCAATCTTCAATGCAACGGAAGTTTTGACGCCTCCAACACGTCGGTACTTGTTACAGGAATCAACAACAACAGTTTTGGCGGCAGCGGATCCATCGTGATCAAGGTGCTCACCATGAATACATCGAACGCCAGCACGCTGACGATGAACGATAACATGCAGGTATCAGATTCCCTCAATTTCAAAAATGGGATCATCAACCTCAACGGCCAGGTCATCAAACTGACTGGCCCCGGCGCTTTGTATTATGAAAGCGAAACCAGCCGTATTACCGGCATTACCGGCGGCGAAGTAATTGCTACAGCCTCCTCGGTGAACAAACCCAAACAACTTAACATCGCGAACCTGGGCGCGGTGATTACCAGCAAGAGCGATCTCGGGGATGTGACCATCAGCCGTTCCCACGAACCAGCCGATAACCCGCATAACAACAGCCTGGAGGGCATACAACGGACTTACCTTATTTTACCCGGCAACGACAAACATCTCGATGCCACGTTGCGATTTTATTATTTCAATGCAGAACTCAACGGCAATGATGCGCATACGCTTTCGCTTTGGCGCAGCAGGGATGGCATCAAATGGCATCATATTGGAGAAGACAGCCGTAACCTGACCCAGAAGTACGTCGAAAAAACGGATATTGCCCGGCTCAGCTACTGGACACTGGCCGATGACAAGAATCCGCTCTCCGCAGCATTCCTGGGCTTCAAGGCGATTTGCCTGGACAGGGGTGCGAAGATATTCTGGCAGACCGGCCCCGGTGTGGATGCAGATCATTTTGAAATAGAAAAAAGCGATGATGCCGTAAGCTGGATGCAGATCGGCGCGGTTACCGCAACCGAAAGCATCGAGGGCGACGAATATACTTTTGTAGACAATGCACCGCAGCCATCGGCCAACTACCGCGTTAAAATCGTAGACGTGCTGGGCGATTTCGGTTACTCACCCATTTTCCCGGGCGGCTGCCTGGATATTCCCCTGCCGTTTGTGGTGTACCCCAACCCCGCCAATGCAGCGGTCACCGCCCAGCTTTCCGTGCGGCAGGCTACCAATGCCATTATACAACTGGTCAATATGCAGGGCCAGATCATATTCACGGCAGGCTGGAAACTTCAACCCGGCCTCAATCAGTTCAAGCTGCCGGTTTCCCGGTTTGCCGCTGGTACGTATATCGTAAGCGTGCTTGTCAACAACCGCCTCTTAAAGGCCGAACTCAATAAGCAATAACAGCATTTTCCAAATAAAACTGATACAACCTATCTGTTCATTCAAATTGCCTTAATATGAGACAAATTACAGCTATCCTGCTCCTCGGTTTCCTGTTTGTACAGCCTTCCCTGAAGGCACAGGTTGCCATCAATACGGATGGAACCCAGCCGGATCCGAGTGCCATGCTGGATGTGAAAAGCACCAGTAAAGGATTATTGGTACCCCGGGTCACCACGACGCAACGAACTGCCTTTGTTGCGCCGGCCGATGGGCTTTGGGTATATGATACCAACACCAAGAGCTTTTGGTTTTTCCAGGCAGGTACCGGCTGGCAGCAGGTATTGAGCAGCTCGGGTGGCGCACTGACCCTGCCCATCTCCCTTACTTACAGTTCCGCCTCCACGCTTTTTTCGCTGACCAACCCGGGAACAGGGGGCGCTTTCAGCGGCGTAAGTACGGGCGGACTGGGTTTTTATGGCGCCACCAGCGCCGGCAGTTCAGCTGGTTTACTGAGTGATAACCTGGCCGGTGGTGAAGCCGTGGTAGGAAGAACTGCCAGCACCGCGGCTGTTGGTGCGGTAGTGGGAAGAAACGATGGCCCCGGTTTTGGCGTACAGGGATTTATTGCTACCGATAATTCCGGCAACGGTATCGGCGTACTTGGCCAGGTAGGACTTGCTGGCAGTACAGGTATAGCCGGGCATTTTGAAAACCTGAATTCGGCCAACGCATCCACTACACTGGAGGCTGTCAGCAACGGGGCAGGCAATGTAGCCACTTTTACCAACAGCAATACAGCCACTACCGCCAATATTGTTTATGTAACCTCTATCGGTCCCGGTGTCATCGCAGATCATTCGCAAGGAAATGCAGGGAATTTTTTCGCCAACAATACGAATGGCGTGGGTGCAGGGGTACGGGGTGAAGTAAACTCCATTTTTGGCAATAACGGCACCGCTGGTGTATATGGCACCGCTTCCGGCACAGGGGGATATGGAGGATATTTTGAACATTCCAATGCCGGCGGCTATGGTTTGGCATTATACAGCACCAGCGCCGGACTGGGCATTTGCACTTCCATTCAATCTACAAATACCGCCAATGGCCAGCCCGCCTTGCAGGTAGTTCACGCAGGGGTTGGTGAAGGCGCTGATATCTCCAATTCAAATGCCTCCAACACCACCAATGTATTTAATGTAACCAGTGTTGGCCCGGGGGTTATTCCAGACCATTCCCAGGGCAATGCAGGGAACTTTTTCGCCAACAATACCTATGGTGTGGGTGCAGGCGTCCGGGGTGAAGTGAATTCCATATTTGGCAATAATGGTACAGCAGGCGTATACGGCACCGCTTCCGGCACAGGTGGATATGGGGGATATTTTGAACATTCCAATGCCGGCGGCTATGGTTTGGCGTTATACAGCACCAGCGCCGGACTGGGCATTTGCACTTCCATTCAATCTACAAATACCGCCAATGGCCAGCCCGCCTTGCAGGTAGTTCACGCAGGGGTTGGTGAAGGCGCTGATATCTCCAATTCAA
>DATJYH010000021.1:0-7928 GCA_035499675.1 Puia sp. | reverse complement strand
CACCCCAATATGTATGCGAAACTGGAACCGCTGGGTGGCAATCGCTTTTATGTGAGCTTTTCCGATCCTGAATTCGGCAAAGCCATCTTTCCCTTCAACACCGAAAAAAGACAGGTAAAATCAGTAACCGTAAAAGTAGCCGACTTTATTGAGTACAATCCTTACGAGTTCATCAAAACAAACTGAGACATGGTTTGCGGACGGTCCACTGACTGTGGCAGCATGACGCTACTAACTGGCATGAACAACCGCTATTCCTTCAGGTTAGGATAGTCTACCACCATGCGGCAAAAGGCCCGCACGCCCAGTTTGAACCCGCTTTCATCGATGTAAAAATCGGGTGTATGGTGAGAAGGAGCGGTTTTGGGATCGGCTCCCTTTGGCATGCCCCCCAGAAAGAAAAAAAAGCCGGGAACCTTTTCCTCAAAAAATGAAAAATCTTCTGCCCCGGTTACCGGGGGTTTTTGCTGTACATTGTCATTGCCGGCTACCGCCCGCAGGCTGGGCAGCATTTTGGCAACCAGTGCCGGGTCATTGAATGTGACGGGATAATGGGAACTATAAGGAATTTTAACATCGGCTGTCGCACCCATGGCCTCGGCCGTTTTGCGGGCGATCTCGGTTACACGGTCCGTAAGCAACTTTTCATCTGCCTTGCTGAAGGAGCGCAGGGTACCCAGCATTTCCACCTGCTCCGGGATGATATTGGAGCGATTGCCACCGTGAATGGCGCCGATGGTGACGATCCCGGGATTTTCCGTGATGTTGAGATTGCGACTGATGATGGTTTGCAGGCTGTTGATGATTTCCGCCGACACCACGATCGGGTCAACGGACGACCAGGGTGCCGCTCCATGTGCCGATCTACCCTTGATGACTATGCGCAAATCGCTGACACCGGCCAACGCACCACCGGGCCGGTAGCCGATTTTCCCTACTTCAGTTTGAGAATTGATGTGCAACCCGAAAATGACATCCACTTTCGGATTGTCCAGCACACCCTCTTTGATCATCAGTTCTGCCCCTCCTTCTTCACCCGCCTGAACGCCTTCTTCCGCGGGCTGAAAAATAAATTTAATCGTGCCTTTCAGGTCACTTTTCATGGAAGAAAGGACTTCCGCCACACTCATCAGGATGGCGATATGAGAATCATGCCCGCAGGCATGCATCACACCCACCTCCTGCCCGTTGTACATGGTCTTCACTTTGGAGGCAAAAGGAACATTGGTCCGCTCTGTTACCGGTAGCGCGTCCATATCAGCCCGCAACGCAATCACCGGCCCCGGTTTGCCTCCGCGCAGGATCCCCACCACGCCGGTCTTGCCCACACCCTCCGTCACCTCAATGCCCAGGGAACGCAGGTGATCCGCCACGATTTTGGCCGTTCTGAATTCCTGGTTGCCCAGTTCGGGATGTTCGTGAAAATCCCTGCGCCAGGCAATCGTCTTTGATTCGATCTTGTCTGCTGCGGCATCTATCTTTGCATATAAGGAAGCTGGTTGTGTGAACCCGGAAAATGACAGGAAAACGAGGCTACAGGCAGCAATAAGCGAATTTCTCATGTTGAACAGTTGTTTAATTGCGCTGAAAGTACAAAAAAATAACCAGGTAATTTTTTGCGTCCGTCGATTCCTTTTGCTCATATTTTCAACAAGTGATAAATTGTATTTTTTTAATTTGTTTCGAATTGTACTAGCGCCGTTTCATGGTATTATTGCGACATTCCAGGTTTCTGCAGGCCGTATTTCTGCACAGCATTTCCGCCTTTGGCGGGCCACAGGGGCATTTGGCCATGGTGATGAAAACTTTTGTCCATCGGCGGCGGGATATCACGGAAGAAGAATTGATGGAATACAATGCGTTTTGCCAGTTGCTGCCGGGAGCCTCTTCCACCCAAACCCTCACATTGATTGGGTATAAACGAGGAGGCGTGCCGCTGGCGGTACTTACCCTCATCATCTGGATCCTGCCTGCCTGTTTCCTGATGGGCGGCTTTTCCTTTTTCCTGGATTACATCAACCAGAAAACGTTACGAACGGATGTATTCAAATTCATCCCCGCCATGACGGTGGGATTCCTGGCCTATGCAGCCGTACAGACATTTAAAATATCTGTGCACAACACCATTACCCATGTCATCATGCTGGTGAGCGCGGTAGCCACGTTTGTATTGTTTAAAACACCCTGGATCTTCCCTATCCTGATTATATTGGGAGGATTTGTGACCAACCTGAGCAGCAAACGCATCCCCCAAAAAGAAAACGAACGGAAAAAAATAAAATGGGCGAATATCTGGCTCTTCGCTATTATTTTCCTGCTGGCAGGCGTCAGCAGCGAAATGGCGAGAAAATACAATTGGCCCGACAGGCGTCCCATCAACCTATTTGAAAACCTTTACCGCATGGGCAGCCTGGTGTTTGGCGGCGGACAGGTATTGTTCCCGATGATCTATGAACAGTTTGTGGCCAGGCCCGAATCCCAACGATTGATAAAAAGAAATCCCAATGTTATACGGGTAGATAAAGAAGATTTTTATACCGGTACCGGAATCGTGCGTGCGATGCCCGGACCCGTTTTTTCAGTGGCTTCGTTTATGGGTGGCATCGCCATGAAGGACAAGGGGAAATCCATGCAGATAATGGGCTGCATCATTGGGTCCGTAGCCATTTTTCTGCCCAGTGCGCTGCTGGTCCTTTTCTTTTTTCCCATCTGGCACAACCTGAAAAAATACGCGGCCGTGTACCGCGCGCTGGAGGGCATCAATGCCGTAGTAGTGGGCATCATCGTCGCCGCCACCTTTTATATGATGAAAGATATTTCGTTCAGCGACTGGCGCACGACAGGTTTGAACGTTGCCGTGGTGGCCGGTACCTGGCTTTTCCTCAGCTTTTCAAAACTCCCTTCACCCATCATCGTGTTCGCGTGTCTGCTCCTCGGCTGGCTGATCTGAGCGCGCCTTATAACGATATCTTATACGTTTAGTTTTCCAACACCGGGCCATGTTGTTTTGCCTGTTTTTCCCAGTCATCCATTTGCTTCAACATCTGGTAGGATGAAACAATATCGGAGGCAAAGGACAACTGCTTATCTGATAGATTCCCTCCCTTACCCTGCAGTACCTGCCAGGCATTTTGCGCCAGTTGCTCATCGGTCATATTTGTTTCACCCAGCGATTGATAGTAGATCATTTGCTCACGAAGATCCTTGCGCAGCGAACCTGCCACCTTTGCCGCCAGCTTCATATCATCCGACAGGTAACAGGCTTCCAGGAATTCAAGAGAGATGACATCGTGCCGGTTGCCAAGATTAGTGGTCATGCCATAGGGGAAATTGTCGCCGCTCACATGCTGGTCAAAATGCTCCAGCACCTGACGTGCCATTTCCTTCCTGCCGGCCTTTGCCAGGCTGATGGCCAGGGCAGCATGTGCCTGTTTGATATAGTTCATCCGGCGTCTGTTTTCTTCGTCGTAATACACTCCCTTCCGGTCTGCATTGCCATAGGCGAACTTCTGCATGATATTGTTATAGGCGGTTCCATTGTCTATCTTATCATTCTCCACAGGCACCAGGCGATACACCATGCCGGTAGACCGAAGATATTTGGCAATGCCGAGTTTATTTGCATCCTGGTCATTGGTAAAACAAATCGGCCGTTTCCAATGGTTGGCGGCGATCATGGAAAGAATGGCCAGGTCATTCTTCAACAGATAATTTCGTTTGGGCAGATCGATCCTGAGTTCCGGCAATACTTTGTCATCCGGGTGCACCGTTCCGTTTTGCAACACCGTGTTCAGATCCACCGGCACGCTGAATTTATTTACCGGGAGCACCTGGTAACTGTCACCGTCCTCGGTCTGAACGGCGTATTTTGGGTCATCACTCCCCACCACATTTTTCAGGATGTCGTAGAGATCATAATATTTCTGCTGATCAAACCCTGGGAGTTTGTCGCTGCATACCACCACATCCCGCCTGTTCCCGGCGATCTGTTCGGGAGTAAAGATGACATCCGCGGGATCACTCTGGTTGATCTTGTATCGCAGCTGATTGATGTACCAGTCGCCCGTTAGCAGGGTGGTGATGGCTATCCGGACATCAGGTCGTATGCCCTCCACCTCCTGCGCGTACCATAAGGGATAGGTATCATTGTCTTCCGCCGTGATCAATATTGCATTGGGCGGACAACTTTCCAGGTAGTCTTTGGCCATGTCCCTGGCCAGCGTCTTCTGGCTGCGGTCGTGGTCATCCCATTCCTGGTTGGCCATCAATACGGGAACAGCCAGCATACAGGCGCCCGCGGCCAGGTAGTTCGCCCAGCTTGTCCGCATGGATTTCTCCAGCAACTCTTTCACCCAAATTACGCCCAGGCCAATCCAGATAGCAAACGCATAAAAAGATCCGGCATAGGCATAGTCGCGTTCTCGTGGCTGGAAGCCCGCCTGGTTGAGATAGATAACGATCGCAAAACCGGTGAAGAAAAACAGCAGGGTATTCACCAGAAGGTCCCTGCGGTGCCGGACATATTGAAAAATCAAGCCCCCCAGGCCGAGCAAAAAGGGCAGGAGGAAAAGCCGGTTATAGGATTTGTTTTTATTGCGAATGCTTTCCGGCAGTTTAGATTGATCCCCGTACATGGCGTTGTCCACCACGGGTATACCACTGATCCAGTTGCTATCGCGCGCATTCCCGAAACCCTGGAGATCATTTTGCTTGCCGGCAAAATTCCACATGAAATAGCGCATATACATCCACCCGGCCTGGTATTTCATAAAATATTTGAGGTTATCGGCCATGGTGGGCTGTTCGCCTTCTGATAAGCCGGTGAACTGCCGGTACATGTCGATCTCGCCTCTTTCATTGCTGCTGTTCCACATGCGCGGAAAGAAATGGGAAGAGGCTGTATTGTTCCAGTCCATCCCCACCACCTTCCCTGCCACTTCATATTTGCCGTTTGCCCGTACATACATATTTCCCGCGTCCACACGGGGAGGGTTATCCGTAAAATCAGGCCCGTAAAGCAGCGGCCAGTCTCCGTATTGTTCCCGGCTCAGGTATCCCTCCAGGCTTACCGGGTTATCAACGTTGAACATATCGATGGCGGGATCGGCATTGGAGCGGATCAGCGTGGTGAAATAAGTAGAATAGCCCAGCAGCATAAAAGCAAAACTCCAGCACCCGAGTTTGAGAAAATAATGTCTGCGCCGGGCGGCAAAACGGAGTGTCCAAATGATCCCAAAAGTCAGCAACAGAAAAAAGAGCGCAAAACCCGTGAAGAAAGGCATGCCGAGGTCATTGACAACATGCACATCGAACCAGCCCGCCCCCTGTATGGTATACTGGATAACCACTTTTTGTACGAATCCCGTGACCGCACAACCTGCCAGGAAGGCCAGCAGGGTTCCCCATTTTGTTACCTTGAAACGACGGAAATAGTAAATCATGACAATGGCAGGGATGGTCAGCAGGTTCAGCAAATGCACCCCAATCGACAAACCCATCATGTAGAAAATAAATATCAGCCATTTGTCGGCGCCCGGTTTGTCCGCCTCCTGCTCCCATTTCAGCATCGCCCAAAATACCAGGGCGGTAAAAAAAGCGGATGATGCATACACTTCGCCTTCCACCGCACTGTACCAGAAAGAATCCGAAAAAGCATATCCCAGTGCACCAACCACGCCTGCACTCATGACGGTGAAAACCTGATGTCGGTTCAACGGTGTATCTTTTTGCTGCACGATCCTGCGTGCAAAATGGGTAATGGTCCAAAACAGGAACAGGATGGTAAAACCACTGGCCATGGCGCTCATAAAATTGACGGCCCTGGCTGCTGTCAGCGGGTTATTGCCAAAAAGAATGATAAAGAAACGGCCCATCAGGATAAACAGGGGAGCGCCCGGTGGATGGGGGATCTGCAATTTGTAACAGCTGGATACAAATTCCCCGCAGTCCCAGAAACTCCCGGTAGGCTCCATGGTCAGTATGTATACGCAACAGGCGATGGCACATACTGTCCACCCGACGATATTGTTGGTTTTCCTGAAATTCATAAGCATTTTTTTGGCGGTATCTAAATATACCAATATGCCATGAAGGGTTTAAGTATGAAATCCGATTTAACTTTTTTTTGATAAACAGACAGCGGACAAGGATCCCGGTATATGCAGCCCCGGGGCGTGCGCCGGATCAGGGGCCTGGGTACGAAACCGCCCATGCCCGGTATTAGCAATTCATTAATAAACCATCGATGCCCACACCGGTCTATGATAGGTAAACAGTATCATTAACAATAAAAAACATACGCCATGAAAACGTTATTTACCATCCCGATGCTGGTGACCATCGTTATAACAGGCATAGTTAGCTGCCGTTTGTTTTACAGGGCACATTACGATTTGTCGGCCCTGTTGTATGTAGCCAGCTTTGTATCCGCTGCCCTGCTGATTGCAGCCTTGAAGAACAAGAAACTTGCATTACACTAAATAGGATACAAACAAAAAAGGTTTCCTGCCCTTTGGACGGGAAACCTTTTATTTTATGGCATCGTTTGTGAATTGATCCCGGCGATTGGACCTTGGAGAAAACACAAACCAGTCACACTATCATTTTCTGCGCAGTTGCAGCAATAATAATTTCAATGATTTCATCGGCGTGCGGGACCGTTAGTGTTTTCCGGCAATCAGCAGGGCACCGGCAGCCAGTCCAAGATCCTTGATCAGGTTGGTCAGCGGAAAACGCGCTGCGTTCTGGTCAGGGGCGTGGATAATGGCAGGAAGGTGAACGGTTAAAACGATAAGAAGCAGGAAAACCGCCAGCAAAATACCCGCGAGGCGGGTCTGCATACCGGTCAAAATAGAGATGGCTGCGAGGATAAGGGCCACCCCGGTAAGATATACCCAAAACACTGATTTCCCTGGGATAAAGGAAGGCACCATACCCGCCATACCGGTACCGTTTAAGAAATGGTTGATACCAAAGAATGCAATGACGAGTGCATATAAAACGGTACCAACTTTCGTGATGGATGCTTTATTCATATTGCAGTCGCTTTTGAGCTATCTAATGTAATGAAAAGATTCCGAGTTACCTAGTTTAAATTCCGTTTTAATTGGATGTTTAAATGACGAAAAATCACATATTTACAACGGGTTTGATAATGCGAAAAAACGGCAGGAAATGGCTTTGAGAATGACCCCTGAAGGGGGTATTTGGCCAGAAAATCATGCAAGAATGGCGTATTTGTCTTGAAAAAACGGTTTGTCTGTGAAAATGACCTCCCGGAACTGGATTTTGCTGCCCAATACGCATACACATAGCGGTGATGAACGCCAGGGCCCCGGCAAAAGGTTTACGCTTCGTTCTTATTTTTCTCATCCATTCTTTCGGGGCGCATCTGCGGAAAAAGCAATACATCCTGGATGGAAGGCTGGTTGGTCAACAGCATGCATAACCGATCAATGCCAATACCAATACCGGCAGTGGGTGGCATACCATATTCCAGGGCGCGCAGGAAGTCATAGTCGATGAACATGGCTTCGTCATCGCCTCTTTCCATCAACCTGGTCTGCTCCTCGAACCTTTCGCGCTGGTCAATCGGATCATTGAGTTCGCTGTAGGCGTTGGCAATTTCCTTTCCATTGATGATCAGCTCAAACCGTTCTACCAGCCCGGGTTTGCTCCGGTGCTTTTTGGTAAGGGGACTCATCTCCACCGGGTAGTCGGTAATAAATGTGGGTTGTATAAAGTGATCTTCGCAGCTGTTTCCAAAAATTTCATCGATCAGTTTTCCTTTGCCCATGGCTTTGTCTACATGGATGCCCAGTTTCCGGCAAACTTCCTGCAGATCAGCTTCGTCCATCCCGCTGATGTCAATGCCCGTAAACTGGCGTATGGCATCATAAATACTGACCCTGGGATAGGGTGCTTTGAAA
>DATJYH010000020.1:0-3271 GCA_035499675.1 Puia sp. | reverse complement strand
CAGGGTCAGCTATTCGCCAAACCGGTGGAGGGCAATGGTTCGGGGGATTTTGCTAACTTGCTGTCAACGGATGCCTTCCTGGAATTACCCATGGAGCGCGACCATTTTCAGCGGGGAGAAGTTTTTCCGCTCTGGGCCTTCCGGCGCATGACCTGACGATCACCGATCAAGCACATTTCATGAGTGAATTTTCGCACCTTGACAAGAATGACCGCCCGTTGATGGTGGATGTAAGCCAGAAAACGGCCACCCGTCGTACGGCCATCGCCCGAAGCATCGTGGTATTGCCGCAGGAGGTGCTGGACCGGTTTGATAACGGTGATATACACACTAAAAAAGGAGCCGTATTCCAAACCGCGATCGTTGCCGGCATCATGGCTGCCAAGAAAACGGGTGAACTGATCCCGCTTTGCCACCCCCTGGGACTGGATAACTGCCAGGTGGACATTCACCTCGACAAAAAGAATGAACTGGTGATAGACTGTACCGCAGCCATCCTGGCAAAAACGGGCGTGGAAATGGAAGCACTCGTGGGTGCCAGCATCGCTGCCCTCACGGTGTACGATATGTGCAAAAGCCTGAGTCATGACATCGTGATCAAAGAAACCAGGCTCATTAAAAAAACCGGTGGCAAATCAGATGTCGACAGAAAATAAACAGCATACAGGCGTTCCCATCAAGGGACTGGTACTGGCCGGTGGCCGGAGTACCCGTATGGGCCGTGACAAGACCGGCATTGCCTGGCATGGCGTGGAACAGGTCTATTACGCGGCGAACCTGCTGAAACCTTTTTGCAGCGAAGTATTTATATCGAGAAGACAAGCGCTGCCGTCCGATCTGGAGGGACCCTACTCTGTTATCACGGATGTCTATACCGGAATCGGACCATATGGTGCTATCCTGTCGGCCTTCGCTCTCGACCCGGATACGGCCTGGCTGGTGCTGGCAAGCGATCTCCCGCTGATCGATGGCAACAGCCTGGCATACCTGGTGAAAAACAGGAACAGCAGCCGGCTGGCAACCACTTTCCGGAGTCCGCATGACGGTTTGCCGGAACCATTGATCACCATCTGGGAACCACGAAGCCGGGGTATATTGCTGGAATATTTGTCCCAGGGCATTACTTGTCCCCGGAAAGCACTGATCAAAAGTAACGATGCCGAGATCCTGCTCCCCCCTGATCCGGAAGCGCTGATGAATGTGAATACACCAGAGGATCTTCAAAAAGCGGAAGCACTGATTGCCAGGAGACGTGTGAGCAACCATCCATCATAGCATACCTGTGGTACACTGCCTCAGGTCGCTGTGCGTAAACTATCTTTAGCATCCATCAATCGAACAAATATGAAAGCTGTTTCCTTTCTCTTCCTTATTTTGCTCGGAACTGTTTGCCACGCACAAAAACAGGCACCGCCTTCGGAAAAGTTCACGATTGAAGGAGAAGTAAAGCGTCCATTGACATTTTCCATTGCGGACCTGGACAGCTTCCCGGTAAAGTCCCTGCCCGATATCGCGATTACCGATCACAATGGCACCGTAAAACATACCATCACCCGGTTGAAGGGGGTTTCATTAAAGGATATCCTGGCCCGGGCGGAGATCAATGCGGAAAACCCGAAAGTGCTCAGCGAATTTTATTTTGAATTTGTGGCCACCGACCATTACAAAGTTGTTTTTTCCTGGAATGAACTGTTCAACACGCAGACCGGCAACAATGCCTATATTGTAATGGGAGAAGACGGAAAAGACATCAAGGATCTTCCGGGCAGGGTATCCATGATCGTTATGACGGATCTCACCACCGGCCGGCGGCATATGAGCAATATTGAAAAAATCATGGTACTACGCGCCAAATAGGCTATCCCCCGCTTACCGGCGGAATAATCGCCACTTCATCCTGTAACTGGACAGGGACCTGGTCTGCCACGCACTGCTGGTTCACGGCAATCAGGTAATGCCCGATGGATCCCAGCGCGGGGTATTTTTTTTCGAGGGTTGATTTGAGCTCCCCAACCGTTCCTCCCTCCTGCCACTCCAGGCTGGTGGCGGCCCCCCCGATGATTTCCCGGGCTACTCCAAAGGCAAGGATGCTGATTTTCATGACAATTATTTAAACCAGGACAGGTGCCGGTAAAGCACTTCTGTGCCGGCAAAGAAAACAAGCAGCGCCGTAACCCGCCGGATCAACAGTGGGTTGAACCGGACGGCACCGAGACGGGAGCCCAGTTGTCCGCCAGCCAAAACCGCCACACACAATATAATAATCCGTTCAATATTGATGCCACCTGGAAATGTACTGAGCTGACCCGCAATGCCGGAAATTGAATTGACCAGGATAAATACGCTGGAAGTGGCAGCAATTTTTTTGGGGGTATCCCATTTCATCAGGTTCAGGAGGGGTGATAAAAAAATCCCTCCGCCGATCCCTACCATCCCCGATAAAAATCCAATGGCACCGCCAATCAACCCGTCTTTGAGATAATGGTTGTTTCCTGCACTGCCCGTTGGTTCTATGTCTCCGGGCCTGGTCCTGATCCATAACAGGACTGCAGCCGCCAGCAGGCTGCAACCCAGGACGACAAAAAAAGTATCCTGGCTCAATTTCATCCTGGCGCCGAGGAAGGCCATCGGAACACTCAGCACGGCCACGGGCAGGATTTTTTTCCAGTCCGTTTGTTTGTTGCGAATAAAAATGATCGTGCCCCCGGTAACCACGATGATATTACACAAAAGCGCTATCAGCCTGATCTCTTTATAAGGCAGGGCATATAGGGCCAGGATGGCGAGGTAACTGGAGCCGCCGCCAAATCCTACCGAGGCAT
The DNA here is from genome assembly GCA_035499675.1 of Puia sp. Lineage (GTDB taxonomy): Bacteria > Bacteroidota > Bacteroidia > Chitinophagales > Chitinophagaceae > Puia. Next base: position 449 of record DATJYH010000020.1, on the reverse strand, counting down.
ATACCAGCGCGATGATGAAAAAGAAAATAACAATCTCCCAATGCATGCTTTCTATTTTTCTGAGAATACCTGAAAGATGAGACGCCGATGGCACATCCCCTCAGCTGTTCTGCTTCCATTGATGCGTTTGGTCTTCAAACAATTCCTTCCCCCAAACCGGCAGCTCCGCCTTTATTCTCTCCACCACCTCCCGGCAGGCTTCCACGGCTTCCTTTCGGTGCCGCGAAGACGTAAAAACAAACAGGCTGATTTCCCCGGCGGCCACGACTCCCAGGCTGTGGTGCACATGCATACAGGTCAGTTGGTATTTTTCAAAAATTGCCTCCCTGATCTCATGCATTTTCTTCAGCGCCATTTCCGGATAAGCCGTATACTCGATCGCTACGATTTTTTTGCCGTTTATTTCATCTGCACGCACCTGCCCCAGGAAAATATTATGCGCGCCGATC
>DATJYH010000019.1:0-2177 GCA_035499675.1 Puia sp. | reverse complement strand
ACGCGACAGCATGCCGATATTGTCAACAATCAACACATGTGGCGTCGCGGTCTGTCTGCCACCTGTCTTCGGCACATCTGGCGGTTGTTGCTGCCAGCGCGAAAACCGGATGCTTCCGCGGAAAAGACTTTCTATCTCCTTCAGGTGTTCCTCGTCCACTTCATGCGGGGCGATTATAAAGCAAATCTCCGGATGGGTGTTGGCATAATGATCAAGTTGCTCTTCATCTTCTTCCCAGGTACTACCGGCTACCACTACCTGCTTACTCCCGACAAACGCCTCTACGGCAGGGATGGCTTCAAATTGTTCCGCGATTTCAATGACCCGGTCAAACCGGGTGTCGCCGCTTACCTGCACATTGGAACTAAACCCGATGTTTTTGAGCAGGTCCTTCGATTCTGCTGTTTGCACAAAAATGTAACGGAAGCAGGCAAGCATGTACCTGTGAAACCTGCCATACCATCTGAAAAATGCCTGGTCGGGCCGGAACACCGCTGAAATCAGCAGCGCCGGGATGTTTCGCTTATTCAGTTCATCGAGGTAATAAAACCAGTATTCGTATTTCATCCACAGCACGAGGCTGGGGTGGACAAGTTCAATAAAACGCCGGGCGTTTTTTCTTGAGTCAGCGGGGAGGTAAAAAATGTAGTCGGCACCCTGGTAATCCTTTTTGATCTCGTACCCCGAGGGCGAAAAAAAAGTGAGTACAATACTGGCCTTCGGGTAGACCGATCTTATTTTCTCGATTACCGGCCGGCCCTGTTCAAACTCCCCCAGGGAGGCACAATGCATCCATACCGTCATACTTTCACCGGACACGCCCGAGTCAATGATGTTTTTGAAAATATTTTTCCTACCCTGCAACCACAAACGGGCTTTTGGATTCCATGCCGCAACCAGCCGGATGCCGGTTGTGTATAACCATAGAAAAACGGAGTACAGGAGTATGCTCACGATGCTGTTATATTAGCGATTTAAGACAAATGTAAAACCATTATCCTACGTTTGCTACAGCCTGCTTCTAACAGGATTGGTTAAACCACAATTTTGCAGTAGGTTTGTGCCCGTTAAATGAGAGCTATGAGGCCTATTCAGATGGTAGATTTGAAGCTGCAGTACGCAAAAATAAAAAAAGAGGTGGACGCAGCAATCCATGAGGTGCTGGACAGTGCGGCTTTTATCAACGGCAAGGCGGTGACCGATTTTTCCGCAGGACTTGCCCGTTACGTCGGAACCCGGCATGTCATTCCCTGTGCCAATGGTACCGATGCACTTCAGATCGCCATGATGGCACTCGACCTGCAACCCGGCGATGAGGTCATTACACCTTCATTTACGTATATCGCCACCACCGAAGTAGTGGCCCTGTTGCGCCTGAAACCCGTCTTTGCGGAAGTGGATCCCAAAACATTCTGCCTCGACCCGAAAAAGCTGGAGGCCCTCATTACTCCAAAAACGAAGGCCATTGTACCCGTTCACCTGTATGGACAGTCGGCGCCCATGGAAGAGATCATGAAGATCGCTGCCCGGCATAACCTGTATGTGATTGAAGACAATGCACAGGCCATCGGCAGCAGCTATACGTTTGGCAATGGCAGCCGGAAAAAAACAGGCACCATCGGTACCATCGGCACGACTTCTTTTTTCCCCTCAAAAAATCTGGGATGTTATGGCGATGGTGGGGCAATATTTACCGATGATGACACGTTAGCGGGCAGGTTAAAGATGATTGCCAATCACGGCCAGAGCAAAAGATATTATCACGACATAGTGGGCTGTAACAGCCGCTTGGACTCCCTCCAGGCAGCCGTGCTGAATGTAAAACTGGAAAAGCTGGATGAATACATCGATGCCAGGAGAAAGGCCGCTGATTACTATGACAGAGCCTTTGCCGGCAATTCCCGGGTTACAACCCCGTTCAGGGCAGCCTATAGCCATCATGTTTTTCACCAGTACACATTATTGCTGGAAGGAGTTGACCGGGATGGACTGAACGAGTTCCTGGCCACCAGGCAAATTCCTTCCATGATCTATTATCCCGTTCCCGCGCACCGGCAAAAAATGTTTGGTGCTTTTGATGAAGAATCCCAGGCATTGGAGGTGACGGACTGGTTGACGCAACGCGTGATCTCCCTGCCCATGCATACCGAATTGGACGAAGCGCAACTGGCGCATAT
>DATJYH010000018.1:0-5343 GCA_035499675.1 Puia sp. | reverse complement strand
TGGCTAAAAAAGGTGTTATACACAAGAACAAGGCTGCCAACCTGAAGAGCAAGCTGGCCAAAAAAGTGAACACGCTGGCAAAATAATCTTTGACGAGTGGAGAATATCTGGAAGCACCCCGCGCCTGCGGGGTGTTTTTATTTGAGGACATCCCGCAACCGCCGTGTGTCGTACTGCGGCGGCGGTCCGCATCGCTAAAAAATAATTACAGTTGTATTAACCATGTTTGCGGCTAAAGGCGCTCTTCGTAAATTTCACATTAAATCATCTACATGAGAAAATTACTCTTGGCCATGTTCCTTTTTGCTGCCCTGCAAACAAAGGCCCAGGAATTGACGACACCCTATGAACGCTCCCAGGGACTGGAGACGACCACCTATGCAAACTGTATCGAGTTTTACAAGAAGCTCGATAAATTGTCCTCCCGTCTGTTGATCAGGGAAATGGGCATGAGTGATGCCGGCTATCCTTACCACCTGGTGCTTTATTCAAACGACGGGAAATTTGACCCTGCGCAATGGCATCAACAGCATAAACTGGTGATACTGGTCATCAACGGTATACATCCCGGTGAACCCGATGGTGTGGATGCATGTATGATGCTTTTGCGGGACCTTGTAACAGGCAGGTCCACGTTACCAAACAACATCGCGCTGGCTGTGATTCCCCTGTACAATATCGGGGGCGCCTTAAACAGGAACTCCTATTCCCGGGTAAACCAGGACGGCCCGGCCAGTTATGGCTTCCGGGGAAATGCACAGAATCTCGATCTCAACCGCGATTTTACCAAAAGCGATTCCAGGGATGCCCGATCCTTTGCGGAAATATTTCATTGGGTGGACCCCGACATCCAGGTGGACAATCATGTAAGCGATGGAGCCGATTACCAGCATACCATGACATTGATCAGTACGCAATGGAACAAACTTGGCGGGGAACTGGGAACGTTTTTACACGATCAATTTGATCCGTTGCTTTACCAGTCGATGCAAAAGAAAAACTGGCCGATGTGCCCCTATGTTAATTTTGAAGAAGGGAACCCAGAAAAAGGCTGGCAGGAATTCTATGATCCCCCGCGCTACTCCAGCGGATATGCGGCCTTGTTTCATACCATATCCTTCATTCCGGAAACACATATGCTAAAACCGTTCCGCGAGCGGGTACGCTCCACCTACGCATTGATGCAAACCGTGATTGAACAGGCGTCGCTGCAGGCAACAGCCATCCTTGAAAAAAGAAAACAGGATTTCAACCACGACCTGCAGACCTTTTCTTTTGCACTCAATTGGAAAGCCGATAACAGTCATTATGATACCATATTGTTTAAAGGCTATGAAACAGGATACAAACCCAGCGAGGTTACCGGCCAGCCTCGCCTCTACTACAATCACGAAAAGCCCTTTGAAAAAGAAGTCAGGTACTATGATTATTTCCTGCCCGACAAACAGGTAAAAGTCCCCCGTGCCTACATCATTCCCCAGGGCTGGCATGAGGTAGTGGATCTTTTGAAATTAAACGGTGTGCAGGTGAAGCAGCTGGGCAGCGACAGCCTCATCCAGGTGGAGGTTTATCATATCGACGACTACCAGTCGGGTTCACGAGCCTATGAAAAACATCATCGCAACAGCGGGACCAGGGTTTCCTCCGGCATGCAATCCATCAAATTCCTGAAAGGAGACTATGTGATTGACACAAAACAGACCGGGAGGCGCTTCCTGGTTGAGATGTTGGAGCCTACCGGAGACGATTCTTATTTTTCATGGAACTTTTTTGATGCGATCCTTCAGCAAAAAGAAGGATACAGCGACTACAGATGGGAAGACGTGGCCGCTCAATGGCTGAAATCGCAACCAGGGTTGCGCCGTCAACTGGAAGAAAAGAAAAAAACAGATTCTGTTTTCGCCAGGAATCCAAGAGCGCAGCTGGATTTTGTGTATAAAAATTCACCTTATTACGAGCCGGCACACCTGCGATACCCCGTGTATAGATTGTTATGAACTCGTTTATTGACCCTGACCGGGGCCCGGAGCATCCGAAGACTGCTAAAAATGCGTTTTACAAAGATTTTAAGACGCTGGTCGTTAAACCATTTAAACAGCAGCAGTCATACATAACCAAAAACAATCTATCATGAAAAGAATTTTTTTCTATTTCATCACAGCCTTTTGTATCGCTGCACTTGCGTCCTGCACCGCTACCTATGTTGTAAGGGAACGGCCCGCCGAAGTTGTTTATGTAAGACCGGCTCCGCCTTCCCATGAACATGTTTGGATCAGCGGCGATTGGGTGTGGGTCGGTGGCCGTTATGAATGGCACGAAGGCCATTACGAAAGACGGCGCGAAGGATATCGCTGGGAAGACGGTCACTGGCAAACAGTGAGAGGCGGCTACAAATGGGTACCCGGCCACTGGAAAACCATTTAGCTGGTTTATCCTGCAACATTGCTTGAAGGTCCCGCCTGAGGCGGGATCTTTTTTTCTGAACATCCCGTTTTTTTGCTCCGTGATTTTTATTTATTTTTTTCCGGCTGATGCATCATCAGGTCTTCAATGATGATCGCCAATTGTTCAGGCGTTTGTTTAAAAGTCAGGTAAGCAAATCTTTCCCCGGGTATAACCACATCTTTTCCGTCCTCCATGACCGCAAGATTCAACATGCGATAACCGAAACAGGGCTCTATGCCGCGCACAGCCACCAGCACCGCGGTCTCGTCCCAACTGTTACGGCCAACCGAATTATTATCTTTTGCAAGCGCGACCCGGAATGCATCTTTGACGGGACTGTTCCGTATCGAATCGTTATGGATGAGCCGGATACCGGTCAGTATTTTTTCACCAATCTCAAAACCGCTGATGATAACGGGTGTGGGCCATTCGGAAAATACTTTCCGGGAGGCCGCAGCATCCACCATGACATTGAATTCATATCCACCGGGTCCCTGCTGGTCGATCCGGGCAGCCATGGATACAAGGCGCTTTACTTTTTTTATTACCAGCTCCCTTCCGCTCATCGGGCTGTATCCGTCTGGTTTTGACGCCAGCAAGTGTGCGAGGTTCGTGAAAAAACCGACGGTGATGATGACCACGGACGTATCGGGTGCCGAGGCTAGAATTTTCCGGTATAGTTGAACGGCTTCCCAAGCCTGATCGTTTGAACGAATAGCATGGGGATATTGCTGCAGGATCGCCTGGGCCCATTGTTGCCCACAAGCTTTATTGGGTTGTGGCCCCCTTGTTACGCCAACCGGGATATCGGGCCTGTTAAAATAGGTGTTGAACACACTCAGCGTGGCGGCCGTTGTTTCAAACGCATTGGAAGAAATGGTGGCCAGTATCCTGGCCTCTCCCCTGTCCGCAAAAGCATGGAGGAGGGTGATGGCCCCCACATCGTCGTAGTCGGGTGCAATGTCCGTATCGAAAATAATTGGCACCGGCTTTTGTGCTGCGGACACCGATGCTGCAAAGAATAACAACAGGCTTATCATTTTATTCATACCGCGAAATAATTAATGAGGAACATCCGGTCTCAAACCCATCGCTATTACGTCGACAGGACAAGGTAAGACAAGCTAAATTACATTTCAGCAGGAAATTTCCCCTCAGTATCTTTATCGCCATTTTTTAAATCACACACTCATATGAGAAAAATTTTTTTGTGGATGGTTGCGTCCGGCATGACGGTATTGCACTACGATGTGTCGGCACAGGAGGCCTCCAAGTATGATCACAAGGAAGCGTTTGCTCCATTTTTTTATCCCGCCTATGGCGATGAAGTCAGAACTGCCAGCGGTAGGCCCGGCCCCAAATACTGGCAAAACAGCGCCGATTACAAAATCAATGCGGAACTGGACGATGTACAGCATCAGATTACCGGCACGGTGATCATCAGCTACAAAAACAACAGCCCTGAAAAGTTACCCTTTGTGTGGCTGCAACTGGATCAGAATATTTACAGCCTGAAATCAAGATCCGTGGCCGCTACTGAAATCACGGGTGGCCGTTGGGCCAACGCAAGTTTTGACGGTGGATATGGCATCAAATCCGTCAGTCTTTTGTATGGAAGCAAGGAAGAAAAGGCGGACTACCTGATTGAGGACACCCGCATGCAGATCAATCTTGCAAAACCCGTAAAAGCCAACGGTGATTCTCTTCGGATCAAAATTGCCTATTCATTCAAGATACCCGAATACGGTACCGACCGCATGGGCAGGCTGAATACGAAAAACGGCTGGATCTATGAAATAGCGCAGTGGTACCCGCGTATGTGCGTATTTGACAACATCCTCGGCTGGAATACGCTTCCATACCTCGGGCAGGGAGAGTTTTACCTGGAATATGGCAATTTTGATGTTACCATCACCACATCTGCCAAAGAAATCGTAGTGGCGTCGGGAGAATTGTTGAACCCGTCCGAGGTATGGACACCCGAACAGGTAAAAAGAATCAGGCAGGCACGGGAAAGTGATCAGACGGTCGTGATCCGCTCGGAAAAGGAAGTTACCGATCCGGCCTCGCGACCCGCCAGGGATAAGATCACCTGGCATTTCCGTTGTATCAATGCCCGCGATGTGGCCTGGGCTGCATCCAGTGCATTTGTATGGGATGCCGCCAGGATCAACCTGCCCAGCGGCAAAAAATCACTGGCCATGTCGGTTTACCCCGTAGAAAGCGCGCTGGATTCCGGCTGGAAGCGTTCCACGGAATTTGTTAAAGGATGCCTCGAGCATTATTCCAAACAATGGTTCGAATATCCCTACCCGGTAGCAACCAATGTGGCCGGCATTGTGGGCGGCATGGAATATCCGGGCATCGTTTTCTGTTCTCATAACGACCAGAAACAAAACCTATGGGGTGTAACAAGCCACGAGTTTGGTCATACCTGGTTCCCGATGATTGTGGGCAGCAACGAACGCAAATATGCCTGGATGGATGAAGGCTTCAACACATTTATCAATTCTGTGGCCGACAAATATTTTCACAATGGCGAGTTTTACAACGCAAAGATCAACCGTCATAACACGGCCAGGTATATTTTTAATGGTACAGATGGCATCCTGACGATTCCCGATGCCTTTACCAATGGCAATAACTGGGGACTCAACTCCTACGTCAAACCTGGTCTGGGACTTGAGCTGCTTCGCGATGAGATCCTCGGCGAAAAGCGTTTTGATGAAGCTTTTCGCTATTACATCAGGAGTTGGGCCTATAAACATCCCTCTCCCTGGGACTTTTTTCACGCGATCGAGAATTCCAGTGGTGAGAACCTGGATTGGTTCTGGCGGGGTTGGTTCCTGAATACCTGGAAGCTGGACCAGGCTGTTAAATCTGTGGATTATATCAAGG
>DATJYH010000017.1:0-3110 GCA_035499675.1 Puia sp. | reverse complement strand
ACCGCAAAAAAGTTGAAGTTGCTTTATCCCACCTATATACACAATACGGCGTAACTCCAGATGTTTTGCTTCCCGATGATCATCCAGACAAGCCAAAATCTGAGCTTTAGATTCCAGTTCCGGAACTGCCCCATTTCCCTGAAATTCATCACCATTTAATGGCTCTTGTTCTTTATTAGTTAAATTGATAGTTGACATAACTTTATGTAGTTTAATAACTAAAAAATATTTTATGACAAAGATTGATTCTTCTATTTCCTCTAAGTTTCTTAAACTTCAGATGGATGGTATCACTGTTTTGATTAATAAATCTCATGTTGTTACAGTGCGTTTTAAGGGAACATCAAACACTGAATTAAAAATGTCAAATGGCGAGATAATTAATCTTGTAACTGGGGATAATCTAATTTCACATCTGGAACAAAATGCCAACACGCATTGAGCATTCTATTTTTAGCAGATTCCAATATTACCGTAGCATCGTGCATCATTATACCATCCAATAGCTCAACTATTTGTGTAATTAATTCTTCGCTTCTTTCTGGAGTATTTTTTCGGAATGGGCCCTCTTGTCCCTCATTGTATATCGTTTCCGGTTCGATGGCAAACGTACGTTTCGATTTTAATGGGTCGGAAAATGTCCCCGCCCCGAATCGCATATCCCGTATCCCGCATCACTCATCATCTCCCATCGCCTTCCGATACGCTTTGATAAAAATGGCGCCGAGGTTTTTGTAGGGAGGGATATAATCGTCAAAACGCTCCCTGGCAACCGGGTCTTTCCGGAATTTATCCGACAGTTCCTTCCACATGGTGATCCAGTCGATGTTTTTTCCCTCCAGCAATTCATGGTTGATGGCCTGCAGGATGGGTTCATTAACTGTTTTGGTGCCGACTTGTTTGGATGAAATGATATGGGCATCGTTGCTGATGGTAAGCACATCGTTCAGGTTATTGTATCCCCCGCAGGAGCCAAGGATCACGATCCGTGCACTGGGCTCTATTTGTTTCAGTGTATACCGAACATGATAACTATGTCCACGGTGAATATAAATGGTAGGCTTCAGCTTATTGTCGTACAGGTAATCATCCAGGTGATGCTGGGCCTTGTCGTCCGGGTCATCGGGGCCAAACAGGGGCTTGTTGGCGAATATCCATACCGGTTTGCCTTTTACGGAGCTGATGGTCACCCATTCCTTGCTGGGGTTTTCGGTGATCTTCCATTCCGGCTTATGTTGAAAAAGCGTCAGGAAATCAGCGAAGGAATGTTGTCCGTCTTTGTCCTCATCTCCATAAAAAAATACCTGCTGCACCACCCTGCCGCTGTCGTCTTCCAGTGAACTGTAATCAATATTGTAGATGGGCGGAATACCCAGTTTGGCGGAAATATCCATCCGGCTGCTGGTATCGGCCGATTCGAACAGGGTTTGCAACAGGTTATAGACCACGATCCCCTTCCGGTTTTTGTTTTGCTCATTCCGCTGGTAGTTCCACTTTACCTCACTCAACACGAATTTCCCGAGCAGTGGATTTTTTTCAATAATGCTGCTGTAAGAATCTGCCACATCCACTGCTTCTTCCTCGCTGGCCCTTTCCAGCCCGATGATAAAGGCCTTCATGATGGTGCTGGCATTGTCCTTTTCCATGGTCGACAGGAAGTGGTCGAGTTTATTGTAAGCAGCTGCCATTTTTATGAACTTGCGGAAATAATCCCCGTGCAATTCCATGACCAGGCTATCGCCCCTGGGGTGGCTCATGCGTTGAAAAATGCGGTCATAAACTCCCAGGTAACTGGATGTATAAATTTCATCCTCGCTCAGCACAATAATATAATATAGCTCCCAGGGTGTAAGCGGGTCCAGTATTTTGAATCTTACGGCGGGATTGTCGACCGTGTGGAGGGCATTGATTTCGCGGACAAAAATATCCTTGGCCTTATTGGCGAGCATGCGTGTGAGGGCATCCATTTCCAGCGCGGTATCTCTTTCAGGCGGCAGCAGCCTGGCAGCATATTCCATCCGGGTTCTTACAAGCAGGCGGTAATAATCGAGGTCATTGTCCTTTACTTTATTAATATCCGCGATCGTTATTTTTTTGCGGATCAGGTCATCAAGGAAGGGGAAATACAGTTGCCCGCTTTTGCTGTTGGCCAGCCTGGACACTGTGCTGACCAGTGAATCGGGGCTGTTGCGGATCCTGACTGCCAGGGCGGTATTGGCCGCGGCATAGTTGTATAGTTTGCGAACGTCACGGTGCCCCGCCACCACAATCATGCTGTCTGCAAAAGGCAGATCCGGATTTCCGCTCAATACGTTGAATATTTCGTCCGGGTGCAATTCAAGATATTTCCTGATCAGCACCAGCCGTGAAGGCTTTACGCCCACATTTTCCGTGGGGAGTAGAAAACATTCTACGAGGATCTTGCCGACACCATAGCTTTTTTCAGCAATGACGGGTTCAATGCTCTGGTTCTGCCGGTCCAGGGCCATTGCCTTTTTAAAACCATCTACCAATCCGGGGGCCATCGAGGGAGGGAAATCTCTTTTACGGCAGTTATTGTTATATCCCCTCAGCATGGTCTCCAGCGACCGGAGGTACTTGATCTTGCCCTGACCGGTCAGCACCGAATCCTCTTCAATCTGCCGCTGCAGGTCATCCACCTGCCGGATCAGGGCATTGGTTATTTCCTGGTTGATCCTTTCGTCCTTTGAAAGTTTGATACTGTCGTCCGCAACACCATCCAGGGCCAGCAGGCGTTTTTGTTCTTTATCAATATTGTCGTGCCAGAGCATGCGGTCCTGCTGCACCTTGAAGGGATAGGTGGTAGATTGGGAAAAGCCGGTGATCCTCCCCGCAAGCAGCGATAAGATAAAAAAAAGGCGTACAGCTCGTTTCATATATATCCTCCGGTAGATCCCTGGTCCAAAAGTACTATCATTTTGACCGTTAACGGGTTGAAATCAGGGTAACGGCCGTTACACGTTCAGGAATTCCGGTTTTTTCTCTCTTATAACTGTGGATTCATCCGATTATTTCGACCCATCCCAACTATTTGAGGCTTTGGGAGCCAACAGATCCGGTTACAGCGCGCCAGCGAGGCTGGTCAAACA
>DATJYH010000016.1:0-3341 GCA_035499675.1 Puia sp. | reverse complement strand
GGACTCTTCAATGCGTTTGAACAGATCGATAAACCCGGAGCCACTCGATTCGGACATCGGAGGGGTCGCATAACCAAGGAGCTCTGCCATGAGCAGCATCAGCATACCCGTAAATAACAATACCGCCTGTGGGTTGTATTTTTTTATCAGCAGCCAGGCCACCAGCCCTGTCCAGGCGAAGCTTAAAATAAATCCAGTATACGCCATAGTGATGTGTTGTGAAAAATAATAATCCTCATGGAGGTGTCGGCAGACCTACCTTGGAATAATCCCAGGCCCGGTCGCCCGAAAGCAGCCATTGCGAGTCATCGGCATTCGTTCCCTTTGTCTGCGCCCAATTGGGATTGGGATCCCGTACACTGGCCTTTCTCCAAAATGTTCTGTTCCTGGTGTCACTCGTTTCCTGTGCAACCGTCCAGATATAATTGTTCCTTGAGCTGCTGGAACCGCCGGATGTTACGCGGGCGACATCCGGACTTCCAAATGCATCGATCACATCATAGGTCTCGTTTCCCAGCATATAGCTCCCATTAGGATCTTTTTTCAATAATGCAATCCCGCTGTTTCCACTCAATTGAAGCGGGGTGCTTGCGTCGGCATTGGATGTACTGCTAGTTCCCCACACCGTATCCCTGGGAACAAAGGTCGCATCCGCCTGCGGGGATGCGATCACATAACATTTGCCGGATCCGAGTGTACCGATCAGCTTAAAATAAGTGGCATTTGTCGGAAATGACCAGTCCACCAGGGTATTCAAATCAAAGGTTGCCTGGTAACCGATGGCATACTGCGACAGATCGATCACACCGGCCGTGCCATTGTATAATTGCACATAGTGATTGCGCACACCCCCTGCATTAGGATCCGTATTGATGGCCGTGGCAAGCTGGCAGATGATGAGGTCGGTGGTTTCATTGGCGGGTGGCACCACGGGTTCCTTGGTGAAGTCGATCTTTGAGCTGCAACTCCAGCAAACAAAAACTGCCAGCCACAATATATTTGATGGTTTTGTCATGATTTCATTTTTTAGAATGATAGTTGTACAGCCAGGTTGCTGATCCAACTGTATTTTCCGCCGCCAGGCGCATCCACTTCAATATAGGTACTGTTGATGCCAATCTTGAACATATAGTTCTTCAGGTATTTGTTGACCATTCCCGTGTACCAATGCTGTGTTTGAACGATCGAACCCTGCACATTGAACTCCGGTGTTACATACGTATATCTTCCCTCCAGCGACCATCCGTTTTGGGTTACGTAGGATACCTGCACGTTGAATGCGCTGCCCAGCGCGTATTTGTTGCTGGCTGCTTCAGGCGTCAGCTTGGTGGTAGCCGCGGCGTTTGAATAAAGGTCGCTGCCGGAGATCGACGCATCAGTGTACTCTCCCACAAAGGCGAATCCTTTGTACTTGAATATTACATCGGCCACCAGTTTGCGATAATTCGCATAGGCAGTGGTCCCGTTTTCATCATAGATACCCACCACATTGCCCGTCCCGGTCCCCGTTGGATCACTGGCCTTTACGTTATAACTACCGGCCACCCCTATCCCCAGTTTGGGGCGGGGTTCACGGTAAATGTCCTGGGAAATAAACGCATTGTTTTTGATAAAGTCGCCCAGGGGCATCACATCAAGCCGCCCGCCATATTTAAATCCCTGGAACCCCTCCGACCCAAAGGCCCCCTGCCCCTTGCCCGTTGTCATAGATACCGAAGGGTAAAACCGGATATTGTTGATGCTGAAATTGGCTTCATAAAACCAGCCACCCTCCCGGGTGGTAACAACAAAATTCTGCATCAACCCGCCATACACCGTACCATCCGTCGATTTGCCCGCAAGGGTCTGACCCAGCACTGCAGCAAATTTTTCATCCTCGAGTGCCAGCCGGTTGTTGGTATTGGTTTGCCGTTCTCCCAGCACAAGGCGGTGGTGTTTGTCCCTGCTGGTGAAACCGACCCATGCTTCCAGGATCGGTGTGGTGCCCGTAAAATCTGTCTTAATCCCAACGGTCAGCATTCCGTTAAAAGCAGCAAGATTCAACGACAGCCGAACCAGGTTGAGCGACATCCGGTTTGAATGGGTAGAGCTGCCGGCCGTGTCAACCGAACTGTTTTGGAAACCGGGTTGCAATACACCATTGAGGTTAAACTGGAATTTTTCTTTTTGTCCGAGGTTCAGGTAGGTCCCTTCCCCATTCACATACATCAACGTGGAGTCCTGCATTTTGTACCCGGGCGCATTCACCTGCGCATAAAGGCCGGGACATAATCCAAGCCATACTAACAGGGATGTATAAATGATTTTATTCTTCATGCGCTGATTTGTTTTGAAGTTCAGACAATTGTTCCGGGGTAATCCGGTACAGGGGCAACAGCTTTGTCATAGGATCCCTGCTGATGATTTTATTTTCAGCCAGCGAGTTGGATCCCTCCGGCTCAAGCAGATCGGCAATCACATTGCCCATCCGCTGATGCGCGTTGATGACGACAGCGCCGGCGGGGATGGTCAGCTGGTAATGCCTGGTTCGATAACTCCCGGAATTTTCACGTTCATAGGCTACTACCGTCATGGCAACGGGCTCTTTCAGTTCCTGCATCTGCACACCCGAAACCTTCAATACTTCCCTGGCTTTTTGGGGACAGGGAAACATTATATAGCCGCCGGGTCTTGGTCTTGTTAATACCGGGTGCTGTATGATATTGTAGAGGGCATTGAATTCAATGGTTTTGTATTCACCCTTGCATTCGTCCACGAAGAGAAAAGGAACCACGCGGGTATCGGGTTTGGAAGTCACTACCATCGGATAGCTTCCATGCAAACAGGATTTGTCTGCCGAATCAAGGGTAGCCCTGATCTGGCCGGCCTCCGCCTGGGCTATTTTCAGATAAGAAGTCGCTGCCAGGAAAATGGTTTCCATCCTCCGCTTGATGGATTTATTCTTTTCCGACAAACCCCGGATCTCCATCAACAACGAGATCCTGTTCTGCAAGGCATAGTTGGTGGCGCTGGAACGGGATGCAGTGCCGCCAACATTCAGCCAAATCTCCGGACCCTGGGTCCTGGTGGTGCTGTAATCCGCTACTTTGCGCTGATGTTGCTCAAGCCAGGCCTTGGTAGGTGCCACAAAATCTTCCGAGATCATGCGACGGATACCCGGGTCTACATTCAGGTTTCCGGTATAGAGAAATAGTGCATCATAGCCCACGGTAAAACAATCATTCATGCCGCGGAATGCTTTTCTGTCGGGTGCAAACTCATGAAAATCGATCACCACCTGCGGATCAAATGCATTGATCGCCGTTTTCAGGTTGCGGCTTTCCTGCGCGTTCAGGATCGTG
>DATJYH010000015.1:0-3181 GCA_035499675.1 Puia sp. | reverse complement strand
TACTGGCCAACTCGGTTTTATACCGGCTCATGTCCAGGCTCCTGATGCGTATACCCTTCCTGTCCATCACTTTTCTGCTGATACGTGCCAGTCGTTCTAACAAAGAGTTATCCGAAAGGATCATATCCCTGTTCAGCCGGTACGACAACAGGTCATGTCCCTTCCCGAATCCCGCTGCCTCAAACAATTCGTGGTAGTAGGGAGGATTATGACCCATCTGCAAATAAGGCGGGTACTCAAACCCGTTTAGGAGGATGCCACACTCATTCGAAATGTCAAGATTGACCGGCCCGCGAATGATGCGCATGCCTTTCCCCTTCAACCAGGAAGCGGCGTAATGGAAAAGCCGGCTGCCGATGTTGAAGTCGTCAACGGTTTCAAAGAAACCAAAGAAACCAATCCTGTCCTGGTAAAATTCATTGCAGCGATGGTCCACATATGCGAGTATGCGCCCCGCATATTTCCCGTTTGATTTAACCAACCATGCATTGTATTCGGCGTGTTTAAAAAATGGGTTTTTGGACCTGTCCAGCAGTTTGCGTTGCTCGGTCACCAATGGGGGAACCCAGGAGGAGTCGCTGCGGTAAATATCCCAGGGCAGGTAGAAAAATGCTTTCCATTGCGCCGCTGTGCGGACTTCTTCCATTTCAACCGAGGTTGCTACCGGAATGCTGTTCATATTGTCAAATTTGTTTTTTAAAAATTGATTTTCGCCACTGCCCGGTTTGCAATAGGGCTGCATAGGAGCGCCTTTTTTTGATACAGTGTTTGGAAACCGGTAACCCATGGATGTAAATGCTGCCAAGGGAAAGGAGCATCCCTCCCAGCACATCGAGGAAATAATGTTGTTTGGTACTCAGGACCGACCAGCCGATCAACAAAAACCAACACCAGACCAGTCGTTTCACCCAGGCTTTTTTAAAAAGTGAAAAATAAAAAGTGGCAGCGAAAGCATTGGCGATGTGCAGGGACGGGAAACAGTTCAGGTTCCTGTCCAGGTGATGAATCAGCCAGGTCGGGTATTGATCGCCGTACCCGACTGCAGCATAGTACCCGGGGCGCATACTGGTCGGGAAAAAAAAGAAAAAGAAGGCAGCAACCGCGGTATTGGTTAGTATGACCATCATGCATTTCCTGGCATAATCGATGCGCGTAAACACAATAGCTGTCAACAGCAGGAAAAAAAAGGATATGTAGAAGTAATTAAATATCCCCTGGAAACTGATCTCCCGATCCACCCAGGTAAACGGAAGTTCGTGTGGTTTAAAGGGCGTTATGACCATCGTTCCGTAATAAACCAGCGAAACGGTTCCCTGGGTCAGCAAATAATAGGCAATGTTGTTCCTGTTAACCATGGCGGGTATACTTTAACGTGACATTCTTTTTAACAGCCGGTAGTGTGAAGCAATGGCCTGGAACATGGTCCGGGTACGGTATTCAAATCCATACTCCCGGGCGGTTTGCTCCAAAATAGCGGATACGCTGATGTGGTGAATATGACATATATCCGGCAGCAGGTGGTGGACCAGGTGGGTGTTCTGTCCCCCGAAAAACAGGTTGGCCAGCCTGCTGTCCCGCGCATAGTCGGTTGTATTCTCAAACACGTGGTGCACCCAGCTGTCCCCGATGAGGTTTTCCTGTTCAACCGCAAACGGTGCTTCGTCCACCATGTGAACAGGGATCAGGACGGAGGCCAGGAACACGCTCATGCACAAATGAACGATAAAATAACCACCAAGGAATTGCCACCAGGGGGCACGGATGACGAAGAACGGAATCACAATTGTAATAGCGTAATAAAACAATTTCGAGAAGAAAAACACGAAATACGCCGCGCGCGGGTGCCGTTTGTTCAGCAACAGCCGGCTGTCTTTTTTAGGTAGGATATTAAAATCCTGGTAGTCTTTTTGGAACAGCAGAAAGATGCTATAGATCAAATAAAAAAAAGTGGCATAGTACGGCTGGAAGCGGTGATACCATTTCTTTGGAACGGTCGGGGAAATACGGATAAAGGGAGCCTGCTGATGAATGTCCCCGTCGTAGTCGCCCACGTTGGGAAAAGCATGATGGATCTGGTTATGGGTAATGTTCCAGAGGTAAGCATTGGCCCCTACCAGGTTAAAGCCGTAACTGAATAAGCGGTTCAGGCGTTCGTTCTCAAAGAGGGCATGGTGGGCTGCATCGTGTGCAACATTAAATACGATCAAAACATTGGTCAACCCAAAAAAAATGGCAAACAACAAGGTTACCGGCCCGGAAAACCGGTTGCTGAGCATCAGTCCATAGAACGTGATGTACAGTATAAATATCACCGCTGTTTTCACCGCCACCTTCCTCCCGCCCTTCCTCGACAATCCATTTTGCCGGAAATACAGATTTACACGGGATTTCAATTCGGCATAAAATCCGTTCGCGTCCTTACTGATGTATTTCGGAACAACTATTTTTTCTTTGATCGTTTGCATATGCGTGAATTTTTTGGTTTTTGATCTTATCTTCCATTTTTTGAAGTGTGGCTTCATAGTCGCGGTGGTTGGTACGCATCAGCCGGTCCCATATATTGAAGTAGAGCCCATAGTTGCAGTTCACTTTTGAATGGTGCATATCATGATGGGTAACCGACAGGCCATAGCGGAACAGCCAGTGCCGGTGCCATTTTACCGGGACAAATTCAAATCCAAAATGACCACCGAGATTCATAAAATGGTTGTAGCCGATCACGATGCCGATGGCAACGATATGAAGCGGTACAAAAAAGATGAGCAGCGGGAAAATCGCAAAATCGATGAACGTTTCAACCGGGCTAAAGGAATAGATGGCCCATGGCGTTGGGGTTTTGGAGAGATGATGGGTTTTGTGAACCAATGGGAAAACTGCCTTCAGATGCATAAACCGGTGCAACCAGTAGAAATAGGTATCATTGATCAATATGCAAATCACGATGCTTCCGAAAAAATATATCCAGCCTCTTGGCATGATGGTACTATAGAGCACTGTATATCCATTTTGATAACAGATCACCACAGGAAGTGAAAAAAGGGCCAGGACCAGCATCGATATCAAGGAGCATTTGATCTCCCGGTAAATGGCTTGTTTCTTTGCCTCGCGGTCCTGGATCTTTCTCCCCCTCAACCGCTCTTTTTTGTTTATATACAGGAGCCAGTAGGCAGCGCCCGCGGTA
>DATJYH010000014.1:0-4837 GCA_035499675.1 Puia sp. | reverse complement strand
ACCTGCATTCGCCCAATGAAAAATTTGAGCTCTTCAATTTCTATAAAGGCATCGAAACCATCCCCTATTTTCACCAGTTTTTCGCTTCGTTGCAATAACTGGTTTTGCGGAAATTTACTAACCCGGGCGCTCTTACAATAGCCGGGATTTTTTAAATTTGAATATGCCGGAAAAAGAATCGATGCGTCTCGATAAATATCTCTGGGCCATCCGTCTTTTCAAAACACGGACACTCGCTGCAGAGGCCTGTGAAAAGGGAAAGGTAAAATACCAGGGTGGCCAGGCCAAAGCTTCCAAAAAAGTGCAGATCAATGACGAATACGAGGTGAAAACAGAGGCCAGGCGTTGGCGCATCAGGGTCACCGGACTGTTGCATAACAGGGTGCAATATGCGGATGCGATCAAATACTATCTCGATATCACCCCCGCCGAAGAAATAGAGCGTTTGCAATTCCAGGCGGCAAGCTTTAACACCGGAAAAAGGCTCAGCAAGGTAGGCAGGCCCACCAAAAAACAACGCAGGGAACTGGATGATTTTTTGGAAGAATAGCTCCGGCCGGGAACGGCAACTCGGACAAGGGGAAATCAGCAACCAGTTCCGGATCTGGTTATCTTTGCCGGATGCTGATCGATATCATTTCCGTTTTGCCGGAGTTGCTGGAAAGTCCTTTTTCGCATTCTATTCTCAAAAGAGCAAAAGAAAAAGGCCTGCTGGAAATTCGCGTTCACCCGCTCCGGCAATGGGCTGTAAACGAATATGGCCAGGTGGATGATTACCAGTATGGTGGTGGCGCGGGAATGGTGATGATGTGCGAGCCGCTGGTGAACGCCATCGAATCCCTGTCAAAAGAAGCTCCATACGATGAAATCATTTACATGACACCCGATGGTGAACGTCTCAACCAGCAAATGGCCAACCAACTTTCTCTCCGGGAGCGACTGCTGATCATATCCGGTCATTATAAAGGAATCGACGAAAGAGTCCGGGAACATTTTGTTACCCGTGAACTTTCCATTGGAGACTATGTACTCAGCGGGGGTGAATTGCCGGCAGCCGTGTTGGCGGATGCGATCGGCAGACTGATTCCCGGCGTACTGAACGATGAAACATCAGCGCTCTTTGATTCCTTCCAGGACAATCTGCTTGCACCGCCGGTATATACAAGGCCCGCAGAGTTTCGGGGCTGGTCAGTCCCCTCCGTTTTACTAAGCGGGGATCCCAAAAAAGTGGAAGAATGGCGGCACGAACAATCTCTGAAAAGGACAGCCGAAAAAAGGCCGGACCTGCTGGCCGATCAGGAATGATTTGAAGCAACGATTTTTTGAACATAGATGAACTCCGCAAATCCCAGCAAATCCCAGAAAAAATTTCCCTGCAATTTTTTCCCCCCGATCCATCTCCCAAAAATCCGCAAAGGCATGGCTGCCAAAAAATAAAAGTTCCTCCTGGTCCCGCGCCGCAGCACTCGAAACCCGTTGCCCTCAAACAGTTTTTCCAATTCACTCACCGAATAGATGCGAACATGCGTGGGGTCGTCATAAAAATTGAGCGTGCCCTGCATGGAAGGAAGCTTTGTACTTTTTGGACCGGGATATTCCACGTACATAAAACCGCCGGGTTTCAGCTTTTGCATCAGTCCTCCAATGACGAGGTCGCCGTTGTGCAGGTGTTCGATGACGTGAACCAGCCAGATACCATCGAAGAAATGGTCGGGGAGGATGCTAAAATCCAGTTTTGTCAGGTCCATCTCAAAAAACCCGCTCATCGCTCTAAAATCCTCTGGGCTGTTGTTGTAGTCTTTGCTGATGTCCACGCCATAGTATTCACAGGCGGGAAAAAGGGAAACAGTTTTTGACGCTGAGTGATTCCCTGCTCCTATATCCAGCAGGCGGAACGGCCGGCTGCCGAATGATTTTTTCAGATATAAAAATTTGGAATTGGTCCCACCGAAGAGCCTTCCAACACGAAAAGACATGATTGTTCTTGAATTATGCGGCAATATAAAGTTTAATCATAAAAAAATGCCGGAATGGCTCCGGCATGCTGATCATAAAGTTTTCTCATGTAACTTTTTATGATTTGGGCATTTCAAAAATTTTCGGGTCTATGTCTTTGTTGATCTCTATTTTTTTATGGGTGATATTTAATGTAAACCCCTGCGGCAGCGTAATCTGCTGCGACATCGCCATCACGAAACCAAATTCCGTTTTCTGAAAATTCGAATTCACAATGTCGGTTTCCGCATCCTGCCCATTGACAGTGGCTTTTACTTCAACCTTCACCACATAATAAGAGGTCGGATCAATATAGTATACATTGGTTACACTGTCGGGAGTGATCAATTTGACTTTATAACAGCTAACCCCGCCCAGCGAGTCGCGTCCCAGCAGTTCCACCTTGTTTCCTTTTGCAGCGTAGTCGAACAGGGCCCCCCCAACCTGGAACTGGGCCTTGGTGCCCTTAAGTGCTTCTTTGGGCAATGCTTCAGGGCTCGACTGACCCATCATGGGGTTAAAAGCCCACCCGCCGTTTTCCGTGTAACATTGAATGATCTTCTGACCACCAAAATCGGTTTCAGATTTGTACGCTTTGCCATTGACGATATCCGTGACTGAAGGGGCTTCGTTGCCCATTACCTCTAAAGAACTTTCCATGTGGATTGTTTTGATCTGGTTGATCTTATCCTTGCCGCCCACTGCATCAATAGACTTGCTGATGATTTCATCAACCGATTGGGCTTTGGCCAGGCTTATAACAAACAGTCCGATAACGAGAACAAATCCCTGTTTAAGTGTTTTCATTTTTTTGTTTTTTATAGAATTATCTACCCTCAAAAACCAAACCAGGCCATTTTTCCGGCCGATCGCAACTCCGGATTTCCATGAACGGTTACACAAGGGAAGGAGTTTGTATCCCTGTATCGAAAACCCCCGCGATTAATTGCTTAATTTTCAGTCCTGAATAATATCCTCATGAATGTACGTATTAAAGGTAATCTGGTAGATATTTTCTCCAAAAAAATTTATCCCGCCGCACTGACCATTGAAGAATACCGGATCGGATCAGTGGTGGAGTTGCCGGCGTCCCAACCAGTACCCGGAATATTTATTCTTCCCGGATTTATCGACGCGCATGTACATATTGAAAGCTCCATGCTGGTGCCTTCCGAATTCGCCAGGCTGGCGGCGTGCCACGGAACGGTGGCCACCGTAAGCGATCCGCATGAAATTGCCAATGTATGCGGCCTCAGGGGTGTGGAATTTATGATTGAGGACAGCCAACGGGTTCCTTTCAAATTTTATTTCGGTGCACCCAGTTGTGTGCCCGCCACCACATTCGAAACTGCCGGAGCCGCGCTGCCCCTTCGGGATGTGGAAACCCTCCTGGCCAGGAGTGATATTAAATACCTGAGCGAGATGATGAATTTTCCCGGTGTGCTTCAAAAAAATCCGGAGGTAATGGGCAAAATAGCTGCTGCGCAAAAACTGGGTAAGCCGGTTGACGGACACGCACCGGGGTTGAGAGGCAATGACGCAAAACGATATATCGATACAGGCATCAGTACCGATCACGAATGTTTTACTGCAGCAGAAGCCCTGGATAAACTCGGGTATGGAATGAAAATCATCATCCGGGAAGGAAGCGCGGCCAAAAATTTTGAGGCCCTGGCCGATTTACTCCATGAACATGCGGAAAACATGATGTTCTGCAGCGACGATAAGCACCCGGACAGCCTGGTAGCCGGGCATATCAACCAGCTTTGCGCAAGGGCGGTGGCCAGGGGCATTGATCTTTTTAAAGTGCTGCGGGCAGCTTGCGTGAACCCGGTACTTCACTACAAGCTTGATGTAGGATTGCTCCGTCCGGGTGATCCGGCTGATTTTATTCTGGTGCAGGACCTAGAATCGTTTGAGGTATTGCATACTTATATCGACGGAAAAGAAGTGGCCGCGAGGGGACGTTCAATGATTCACGCAACAGGGGGTGGCCAGGCCATCAACCATTTTCAGGTTAACCCTAAAAAACGGGAAGACTTTGTCATCATCGCTCCTTCCGGCACAACCGATACGCACCAGGAAATAACCGCCATCGAAGTACTGGATGGTCAACTCATCACCAACAAATACAACGGAAAAGCGAAAATCGTCCATGGCTGTCTTGAAAGCGACCCGGAAACGGACATCCTGAAAATCGCAGTGGTGAACCGGTATCGGGATGCCCCCGTTGCAAAGGCGTTTATCAGGAACTTTGGCTTAAAGAGGGGTGCCCTTGCCTCGTCGGTTGCCCATGACAGCCATAATATTGTGGCAGTGGGCGTGGATGATGAAAGCATTTGCCGGGCGGTAAACCTGCTAATAGAACAACAGGGCGGAATCAGTTGTGTCGACAACGGACTTGAACTGGTGCTGGGCCTGCCCGTGGCGGGGCTGATGAGCCAGGGGGACGGATATGAGATTGCCCAAAAATATACTACCATCGACGCCATGGCGAAAAGCCTGGGCTCACGTCTGGCCGCACCTTTTATGAGCCTGTCCTTTATGGCCCTGCTTGTCATACCCCATATTAAGCTAAGCGACCTGGGGCTTTTTGATGGGGACGGGTTCAGGTGGATGGAGGAGAAATAAAAGCGGGGCCCCTGACTCCGAACTCGCCGGCAAAACCATGCCGTTTACCGCCATTCCGTTAGCTGTTACCTAAATGGAATTGAATGCCTCGCGATAGCACCGTAGTTTTGAGAAAATATCATTCATGGAAAATAAGGATAATCAACGGCGTAGTGGTGGTCGCATCTGGCTGGCTTTGGCATTGGTGGGTATCGGAGCCACTTTATTTCTT
>DATJYH010000013.1:0-3897 GCA_035499675.1 Puia sp. | reverse complement strand
CCCTGCACCGCTTCGTTCAACTTGACTTTTATTTTTGTTCCGACGGGCATCAGCACATCCACCCGCGATCCGAATTTGATAAATCCCATTTCACTGCTTTGCCGCACCTGCTGCCCCACGGCCAGATAGTTTACGATCCGTTTTGCCAGCGCTCCCGCAATCTGTTTTACCAGCACATCGCCCCGTGTGGATTTTACCACCACGCTGTGCCGTTCATTTTCGGTGGATGACTTGGGGTGCCAGGCCACCAGGTATTTCCCCTTGTGATACTGGTTATAGATCACTTCCCCGCTGATGGGATTGAGGTTTTGGTGCACATTGGCCGGGCTCATGAAAATGGACACCTGCAGGCGTTTGTCTTTAAAATATTCCTCGTCGAAGGTTTCTTCAATCACCACCACCTTGCCGTCGGCCGGACAAATAATATATTGGTCACCGGTAGTGAGTTCCCGGGAAGGGACCCTGAAAAAGGAGATCAGGAACAGAAGGAGCCCGAGTGTAACGATAAAGATCAGCCAACTCAGCCAGGGCAAATGAAAACTGATAAAATAGAAAGAAGCCAGGTTGATCAGCGCAAAAATAAACGCACTGATAGCAATCGTTTTATAGCCTTCCCGGTGGATGGTCATGAACAGTTATTTGATTGAAAGGCAAATGTAGGAAATGGGCCGTATATGGCTTTATTTAACAAACAAGAGCAGGTAGAGCCAAACAAAGGGCAATGCAAAAAGGAGTGAATCAAACCGGTCGAGGAAACCACCGTGCCCGGGAAGGATCTGGCCACTGTCTTTCACATTGGCCATGCGTTTCAATTTACTTTCAAGGATATCGCCACAGGTTCCCATGATGGCGCCTACTGCCGCAAGACCCATCCACTGCAGGATGGTTTCCCAGTCAAATTCGGCACTTACAAAATAACCGATCAGTCCCATCACCACGATGGCGAGCAGGATACCACCGAGGGTTCCCTCCCAGGTTTTTTTGGGAGAGATGCTGGTCAGGGGTGTTTTGCCAATCAATGATCCAACGATATACGCCATGGTGTCGTTGATCCAGAAGATCAACACCACGATAAGCACCAGCATCTTCCCGGCAAAGTCTCCCAGCAGTGCGTCCTCGTATTTGATGCGGATATTGACGAATAGGGCCAGGCTGAGTGAAATGTACAGCAGCCCGAGCAGGGAATAGCCGATGTTCTTCAGCTGTAGTTTTTTTACAAACAGAATTTCCAGGATGGGCAATACGAACAACAATACAAACCCGCCCCAGTATCCCAGTTGGTAAAGTGGGAGATGGCCAATCTGATAAGCGTCCTTTGTTCCGTACAAAAGGAGACAGAACCCCGCAAGCATAACGCCATACTTATGATAACGGCTGATCTTTGTATAGGCCTGGTCTATCAGGCCAATCAGGCGCTGGTATTCTACCCAGCAACCGAAATGGATAACCGAAACCAGCAGCAGGAAGCTCCACATGTTCAGCAACAACCCCGTCAGCATGACGGCTACAAATATCAGGGAAGTAAGGGCCCTCGTTTTGAAGATACCGATGTTCAGCGCCATTCAGTGAAGTTAATAAATTAACGGGTTAAGTGCCGAAGGGCCCGTTTGTATCATGGTCAGGAGGAGGATATACGCGGGCATAGCTGGTCAGCGATTGTTTACGCATATAGTTCAGCAGGAGGGTCACGATCAGCAGGGCAGCGATGCCGGTTATGGTAACGAGTTTTCCCGGAACACTGGTTTCCTGCGCGGGATCTATCACTTTATAATATACCAGCACTACCTGCAGTCCATTAAAAATAAAATGACCCAGGATGGCCGGCAGCAGGCTGCCACTGTACCAGTATAAAGAGCCGAGTACGATGCCAAGTATCATGCGTGGAAGGAATCCCAGGAACTGTCCATGGGCTGCTGAAAATATAGCTGCGGTAAGAATGATGCCGGGCCAGGGTTTTTTGAAAACCTGGATAAAAATTCTTTGCAGGATACCCCTGAAAAACAATTCCTCGCCAACGGCTGCCAGCACACCCACCAGGAAAATGGAAACCAACAGGTCCCGGGGATTTTTCATATCAAGGATGTTTTGTAAAGTACCTCCCACATCGGATTCTCCCTTTTCAATCCATGCCCTGGCAGATTTCCCCAACAGGTTTTGTACCAGCTCCTGGTTGATCATTCCCAGCCATTCCACCATCAGGTAGGAACAAAGTATGATTACTACGCCCAGGAAAATAAAATTTTTGCGATCGGGTTTTTTGATACCTGCATAGGACAGTGGTTTTGGGTCAGACAGGTAGGCGAATACCAGCGAAGGCAGGGCGAAAATAAAAAACTGCACCACCACCATCCCCTTTGCTACACCGGCATAGGCCGGTTTGGCCAGGTCCTCCTGCCCAAGCCCGCTTAGATCCATCAGGCTGACATGATTAAAATAAGCAACGATGGACAACCCCACCAAGGAGGCCGCCAGGGCCAGTCCGATGGTAATTCCCCCGAAGATCAACAGCTGTAACCAGGCCGGCTTATACTTGAGGTATGTAGTCATGTGCGATATGCCGTGTAGCGATTTTGATGTAACTTTGCAGCCGCCTCAGGGGAGGCTAATTGGTTTGCAAGATACATGATACGGGGAAATTCTTTTGTTTCTTCCTCCCGGCATGGCAAACCGGATCATTGGTTTTATTAATCAGCATGGCTGTACAGATCGCAAACATATCCCTTCCTGATTTTCCACTGCTGCTCGCACCCATGGAGGACGTGAGTGATCCGCCTTTTCGCTATGTGTGTAAACAACATGGCGCGGACCTGATGTACAGCGAATTCATCTCCAGCGAGGGCCTGATCCGCCATGCGATCAAAAGCAAAAAAAAACTGGACTTTTTCGAATATGAACGTCCTTTTGGCATCCAGGTTTTTGGCGGGGATGAGGAAGCCATGGCCATGAGTGCCGCCATCATATCTGCCACACAGCCCGATTTAGTGGACATCAATTTTGGTTGCCCGGTGAAAAAAGTAGTTTGCAAGGGCGCTGGTGCGGCGGTGTTGAAAGACGTAAACCTGATGGTTCGGTTGACCAGTGCCGTGGTGAAGTCTACCCACCTGCCGGTCACGGTCAAAACCAGGCTGGGATGGGATGATCAGTCAAAAAATATTGTGGAAGTGGCGGAGCGATTGCAGGACGCGGGGATCAGTGCATTGACGATCCATGGACGCACAAGATCCCAGCTATACAAAGGAGAGGCCGACTGGTCGCTGATTGCTCAGGTAAAAAACAACCCTCGCATACATATCCCGATATTTGGTAACGGCGATATTGACTCACCGGAAAAAGCAGCGGCGTATAAAAAAACTTATGGCGTAGATGGGGTGATGATCGGAAGAGCGGCGATCGGCTATCCCTGGATATTCAACGAGATCAAACATTTCCTCAGTACAGGCGAACATCTTCCACCGCCGGTTATGGACCAGCGTATTGAGGTTATTCGCCAACACCTTTATCGCGCGCTTGAGTGGAAGGGACCGGTGCTGGGTATCCTGGAAATGC
Source organism: Puia sp. (assembly GCA_035499675.1). Taxonomy (GTDB): domain Bacteria; phylum Bacteroidota; class Bacteroidia; order Chitinophagales; family Chitinophagaceae; genus Puia. The sequence continues at coordinate 351 of DATJYH010000013.1, read as the reverse complement.
GGCAACACTATAGCAACTATCTCAAAGGATTTCCGCATATCAAGGAATTCCGCAACCAGCTGGTTCAAAAAAATTCCCTGGAAGAAATTGAGGAGGTGCTGACGGAACTGGGCCATCGCTACCGGGATGTAACACCCGCCGAGAGTCCCGTCCTGCCTGCTGAGATGCCCGAAGTGTCTTGCGCATATTGATTCTTTGCGGTTTTATTGTATCTTCAGACAAACAACTTTACATGATGGACACCCACGAACAACAGGTGCGCACCTGGTCGATGCTCTGTCATTTTGCCGCGCTTGCCAGTCTTTTTTTCCCTCTTGGAAATATCATCGGCCCCTTTGTCGTGTGGCAAAT
>DATJYH010000012.1:0-3280 GCA_035499675.1 Puia sp. | reverse complement strand
TACATCGACAAATATTGCCTGCCCGAAGCCAAACAATTCATGCAGATCAACAGCATGGACGATTTTAGAAAAGCCGGCAATATGCTGGAGTATTCGCTGATCCCGGTCAGGAATATTCATCTTTACTCCAACAGGCCCTATGAATTCCGGGCCAGTGGCAACATACAGTATGTGTACATTTTTTCGGCCGTGGCTGTGCTCATCCTGCTCATTGCCTGTATCAATTTCATGAACCTTACTACGGCCAGGTCTGCCAACCGGGCCCGCGAAGTCGGTATCCGGAAAGTGTTGGGCACCGAACGAAAGGACCTGATCATGCAGTTCCTGACGGAATCAACCCTGATGGCACTATTGTCGCTGGTCATTGCTGTGGCACTGGCCAGGCTGGCCCTGCCCCTGTTCAACCGGGTTTCCGACAAATCGATGACCATGGCCAGTTTTTTCTCCCCGCTCATTCTGCCACTGTTGATCGCCCTACCCCTGCTGGTTGGCTTCCTGGCAGGCAGTTACCCCGCGTTTTTCCTTTCTGCCTTTCAACCTATTGAAGTATTAAAAGGCAAACTCAAACTGGGAAGCAGGAGCGGTGGATTGCGGAGCCTGCTGGTGGTATTTCAGTTCGCCACCTCCATTATTCTGATCATCGGCACTATTGTGATTTACAAACAACTCAATTTTATTCAAAACAAGGATCTCGGATATAAAAAGGAACAGGTGCTGATCATCGACGGACTACGTGGCCTCGGCGATAACGCAAAAGCATTTAAAAACAAGGTCACCGGGCTGAGCGGCGTGGAAGGCGGCACGCTCAGCAGTTTTTTACCCGTTACGGAGTCTTCACGCAGCGACCAGAGTTTCTCAAAAGAAGCAGTCATGGATTCAAAGAACGGGATCGACATGCAGACCTGGTATATCGACTATGATTACCTGAAAATTATGGGCATGCAAATGGCCCGGGGAAGAAATTTCTCAAAGGATTTTGGCGGCGATTCTACCGGCGTGATCATCAACGAGACCACGGCCTCGTTTCTCGGTTATCCCGATCCGGTAGGAAAAAAAATATATACGTTTGGTGATTCCAACAAGATGGTATCGTACGATATCATCGGTGTGGTAAAAAACTTCAATTTTGAATCGTTGCACCAAAACATTGGCCCATTGAGTTTTTTCCTGGGCAAGCGTGCGGATCTTGCCTCCTTCAAGGTAAATACTTCCAACATCAAAAACCTGGTTTCCCAGGTTGAGCAGGTTTGGAAAACCATGGCACCCGGCATGCCCTTCAGCTACCGGTTCCTCGATGAATCTTTTAATAAAATGTACAGCGCGGAACAACGCGTGGGCCAGATTGCCATGATGTTTGCCGTGCTGGCCATCCTGATTGCCTGCCTGGGACTTTTTGGATTGGTGACCTTTATTGCCGAGCAACGCACCAAGGAGATTGGCATCCGGAAAGTATTGGGCGCAAGCGTGGGCGGCATCGTCGGACTGTTGTCAAAGGATTTTGTCAAACTGGTGGCCATTTCCTTTGTTATTGGCGGACCTATTGCCTGGTGGGCCATGCACAGCTGGCTGAGTGACTTTGCCTATCGCATCAACCTGGAGTGGTGGATATTCCTGGCAGCCGCACTCCTGTCAATGGCCATCGCATTGATCACCGTCAGTTTCCAGGCCATCAGAGCGGCACTCAACAATCCCGTCAACAGTCTACGGACAGAGTAGTTTACTGTCCGGGTATTACAGAATACGGGAACCGTTGCCGCGCATATTGCCCGTTCCAGCAGTCTGACTGTATCAAAACCGTACAGTCCCTGTATCAAAAACGAACCATTTCGTATATCATCCATAACTAGTACATTGTAAATCACTTAGATAATTGTCCGGCATATCATTGGCTGCGATCAGGCTGGTTTCCCGGAAACATTATTTGGCGATCCTCACACTTCTGCAATATGCTCAAAAACAGCCTTGTTACTGCCTGGCGTACGCTGTTGCGCAACAAGACAAACAGCGTAATCAACATTGCCGGGTTGACCATCGGCATGGCCTGTGTTATTCTCATTGCGCTGTATGTTGAAAATGAGTTGGGGTTTGACCAATTCTTTAAAAATGCCGATCGCATATACCAGGTAGATATGGATGTGACGATGGGAGGTCAGTCCGGAATTTTGTCGAACACTCCGCCCACCATTGGCCCGGCCCTCCGCCAGTCATTTCCGGAGATTGAGGCCTTCACCCGTTTTTTTGTCATGGGGAATGAGGTGATCAGCAATGATGCGAACAGCCGTGTGCAAAATCATTTTACTGAAAAAAATTTCCTGGCAGTCGATTCGAATTTTCTCCAGGTGTTTGATTATGCCATGAAGGATGGCAATGCCAGGACCTGCCTGCAAAAACCTCATTCCATCGTACTTACTGAAAGCACTGCCAAAAAATATTTTGGGAATGAAAACCCCATCGGGAAAAACCTGGTGCTTGATGAATACAGCCAGCCTTTTGAAGTAACTGCCGTGTTGAAGGATTTGCCCACACAGGCTACTATTCAGTTTGACCTGCTGATCCCGATGACCGCATGTCCGCCCGTTCAACATTTCAGTTGGAGCTGGGTTTGGTTACAGGTCAATACCTACGTGCTTCTGCAAAAAAATGTAGCCACAGACCCGGTCAGCCTGGGAAAACTGCAAAGTAAATTTCCCGCCATGGTGAAGGTACAGGCGGCCAATGCATTCAACCGCATCGGGCAACCATTTGATGAATTTCTGAAAAAAGGAGGTAAATGGGATTTCTTCCTGCAACCCATGACCGATGTGCACTTACGTTCTGCCAGGATCGGTTCCCAGTTTTTGTACACATTGGGAGATATTAAATACGTGTACATTTTCTCAGCCATTGCATTGTTCATCACCCTGCTGGCCTGTGTGAACTTCATGAATCTCTCCACCGCGCAGGCAGCTACCCGTGCAAAGGAAATAGGCGTTCGCAAGGTACTTGGCTCCGAACGAAAACTGCTGATCAGGCAGTTCCTGCTCGAGTCCCTGCTGTACAGCAGTCTTTCGGCAGTTGCCGCCATTGGGCTGGTGATCCTTTTACTGCCGCTTTTTAATCAGTTGGCGGGCAAGTCCCTCGTACTGATCAACAGCAACTATCCGGTCACCTGGCTGTTTATTGTTTGCCTGAGTATCGTTACCGGTTTACTGGCGGGCAGCTACCCCGCATTTTATCTTACTTCTTTCAATCCTGTTACGGTCCTGAAGGGAGTTGTATTTCGCAAAAGTCTTTCCAACCA
>DATJYH010000011.1:0-5081 GCA_035499675.1 Puia sp. | reverse complement strand
TCATCTTTGTATTCGTCGCGGGGAAAATAATGCAGGTATTCTTTTTCGCTCATCACGAACTGATCCGGTTGCGTCCAATACCTGGCGCGGATCAGCCTGTTTGGTGCGCTGAGCCTGAGCATGGATATGTTGACCTGTGCTGGTTCAAATTCCCCTGACAGGCTTTCAGTTCGGATACCTATGTAGGTGAGACTATCTGCGGGCAAAACAGCTTCCGCTGGCAGATCGATGGAGAGATACAACGTCTTATATCCCACAGCGACGTTTGTTTGACCGCTCCTGGTTTCGCCAGCTGCATCGGTTACATCTGTTTCTACACGATATTCGAAAACGGGGTCCGTGTCAGCCCGTATGGATTTGTCTGGTAATGCCCGGAATGTTATGGAGAAGTCGCCCCTTATATCTGTTTTTGTCTCCCCTTGAGTAATTTCCATCCCCTCTGCGTGTGGTATTCTTCCAGGTCCGAATCGCCAGGGGTACGGGAAGCGTATCTGCCTGATAACACGATATTTCACGGAGGCTCCATCAACCGGGTTACCACTGTAGGCCTTTGCATGGCCCATTGTAGTGACGGAATCCCCTAACCGATAACTTCGACGTAAGGTATCATAGCAAACATAAAATTTGGGTCGCTTGTATTCCTCCACTGAAATGAATTGTGAGCCATGCGTGGATTCGTCTTCAATCCGGAATTCTCCGTTTAAAAGGTTGTCGGGTAATTTGAAGGTGCCATGGTAGGATCCAAATTCATTACAACTCAGACTCAGTGAATCGATCTTTTGTCGGTTGGCGTCATACAATAACAGCTTTGTACTGAATTTCGGAAGTATTTTATACTTGCGGGTATTGTAGTCCTTAGTGAGAACGATCCCCTTAAAATAAACAGTTTGCCCTGGCCGGTAAATAACCCTATCGGTAAACAGGTAGCTGTGAAGGTGGTCCTTCTCAAAATCAGCGGCATTTCCCGAATCTTCACTTTCCGCATTTCTGTTGTAGCTATAATAGTATTGTTCCTGATCCATAAACAAGTTATCGCCGGGACGGCTGAGTTCAAGTAACAGGCTGTTGTTGTTCTTCGTTTTCGATGGAATGATGCTAAAGGACCCATTTTTATCCGTGATCATATGTTCGCCCATCCTCAGGAGTGATTTGCCCTGCTTATTGTCAAAATACTTGTACCAAACCTGCACATCGGTTTTTGCCAGCGGCTGTCCTGTTTCACGGTCCAGCACAAAATAATCCGGGCCGTTGTTGATGCAGGCCATGCCGGACACGTAAAAAAATATTACAGAGAGCGGATTTTTTTCTACGGCAAAATCTGAGGATTCGCTGGCGAGCAAGGCGTATTCGCCGGAAGGGAGCGAATCTATTTTGACCTCGATACGATGCAACTGGTAATCTTTTGTGTCAGGAAGTGATTGTTCAGATGAGACAGCTGGTTTTAGTTGCAACAGATTTACCCAGGCTTTGTCGTTTGCGCCCGTTGTCAGAAACTGCTCCTTGTTTTTTTTATCGACAATTAACACCCTGAAATAAACCCGCTGAATATTTCGCCAGGTCACCAGGGCACGAAAGGCCTGACCGGACACATTTACATTTTCCACCTGTAGCTGCAGTGTTTTTTGGGTGATGTCCCTAAGCAATGCCATGCAATTGGATTTACCTTCGGAACTGTCTTTCTGCTGCAATACATTATCGCAAATCTTTTTGGCATCCAGGTACGCATAACGTTGGCTGGTGTCCGCCAGGGGATTGTAACGGGCTGCCTCATCTGCATAATATTGAGCCTGCAGGTACCAGGCCTGGCTCGCTGCGGGGATTTCCCCATAGCGGCCACTGATCCATTGCAGGGCCGAAAGGTATAATTCCTCCTTGTTGTCTACAACGGCATAGCTGTGTACAAACCGGATCCTTTCGATATCAACATCGAGCAGTGCATCCGGCCTGGGATCGTTTTCATGGAAAAGGATCAGGCGCTGAAAGAGTTTTAAGGCGGTGAAATGAAGTGAACTGCTATCGGTGGTTTGAAACCGGTGCCTGGCAAAAACCGGGTACTCCGAAAAACTGGCTTTATCGGAGATTTCAAAATTGTAGGCGGCACGCGTGACGTCTCGTTCATCATTTTTGAAGTAGTCGAGTGCACGATGGGAAAGCAGGTCATAGAGTGTGGGACGGAGATAGCGCGCATTGCCCTTAATCAATATCGGGTCATAAGCGGTCAGTGCAGTTCGCTGTAATAACTTTTCTTCGGATATGGATACCAGGTATAATGCCCCGATTTTTTGATGAAAGTCATCGATGTCCCAGGTATCAATGTCCTCCTTTTTAAAACCTCTGGTCTTTGTGCGGTTGTACAGCTTCCAGCGGTTTTGCAGAAAATAATTCCAGTAGGCCCCGGCCAGTAGGCTGTTCAGGATGGAACGGGCAGGCTGCCTGGCCGTGATTAGCTCTTTTTCCAGGGCGCGGATATTCTTTATACCGGCATCTTCATATTTCATCTGCTGCAGTTCCATCCGGTACAACAACGAGCGGATAACCTGCACATCGTTGTTTTCTTTTTTTGCCAGTCTGTAGAGCGCGTCCACCTGCTGTAAGGCGGTTTCCGTGCGTCCCTGCCGGCTGATCAGTGTATCGATCCTGTTCCAGGCCGATGCGTAGTTCACCGGTTTTTGCTGGGCCTGGCAGAACATCGCTTTCAATAAAAGGAGGGATGCATAAAAATATCTGGACATCAGGTGCAGGTTCATTTTCAAAATTACCCCAATATGTATTGCGTGTTGAAAATATTCCTTTCCGTTGAGATGCAGCCGGTGGACGGATTACATAAAAAAGTATTTTAACATAGATGTAACGTCCGCCCTATAAACGATTTTTCGATGAGGCCTTCCTATAATCGATACCTTAATTACTCAACTTTAAAACTACAGGTATGAAAAACAAATTTACACTACTTATTGCAATCGGATTGCTCATGGCAGGCGCCACACAGGCTCAATACAAGGATATCCGCCGGGATCACCGGGATATCGCCTACAACAGGATGGATCTTCGTCATGACAGGTTTGATATGAACAGGGATCGCATGAATATGCGTCGCGATTTGAATGATGGCCACATGTCTTATTTCCGCCACGATCGCCGGGACTTTTATCATGATCGCCGGGATCTGTTCCACGACAGAAGGGACTTCCGGAGGGATCGGAGAGACCTGCGCCGCGACTGGTTCCGTGATGGTCACGAACATCGTTTCTAACCACCAGCACACATAAAAAAAGATCCCGGTATTCACCGGGATCTTTTTTATTTATTTCTGTTTATTTCTTTAGGACCTTGGCTACGGTAGCGCCGATATCTGCCGGGCTTTGTACCACATGTATCCCGCATTCCGTCATGATCTTCATCTTGGCAGCAGCCGTATCGTCTGACCCGCCGATGATGGCACCGGCATGACCCATGCGACGTCCGGGAGGAGCTGTTTGCCCGGCAATAAATCCGATCACCGGTTTTCTGTTGTTCTGCTGTACCCAGCGTGCAGCCTCCGCTTCCATACTTCCACCGATTTCCCCGATCATGACAATGCCCTCGGTTTCGGGATCGTTCATGAGCAGTTCCACAGCCTCCCTGGTGGGCGTACCGATGATCGGATCGCCCCCGATGCCGATGGCGGTGGATACACCCAGACCTGCTTTGGCAACCTGGTCGGCCGCCTCGTAAGTAAGTGTGCCCGATTTGGAAACGATGCCAATTTTTCCTTTTTTGAAAACAAATCCCGGCATGATGCCCACCTTGCATTCATCCGCTGTGATCACCCCCGGACAGTTGGGGCCGATCAGGCGGGTTTGTTTTCCCAGCAAATAGTTTTTTGCCCTTACCATATCCTGTATGGGAATGCCCTCGGTGATACAAACGACGAGCTCAATGCCCGATTCGGCCGATTCCATGATGGCATCCGCAGCAAAGGCCGGCGGAACAAAAATGATGGACACATTAACGCCTGTTGCTTTTACTGCATCGGATACCGTATTAAACACGGGACGGTCCAGGTGTTTGCTGCCACCCTTGCCCGGGGTAACACCCCCTACCACCTGTGATCCGTATTCAATCATTTGCGTGGCATGAAAACTACCTTCCGTTCCGGTAAAACCCTGTACAATGATCTTGGAATTTTTATTGACTAGGACTGCCATGAGGATTATTTTGAAAAAAGACTGGTGGGCAAAAATAGGGACAAATTTGCACATTTGCTGATTTGCAAATTATTTCAACAGGTCGTCCATGTTCCGGTTGTTATCGATTTTACCTGCCTGTTCCAGCATGCGCATATCCTTGGCATCCTTGAGGAATTCGGAGGCAAAGATAAATTCGTTTAATAGTTCGTTTTTGCTGAAAATGATTTCCTTATTGGTGCCTTCCCACTCTTTCTGTCCCTGGTACATATAAATGATATGATCCCCGATTTCCATCACGCTGTTCATGTCGTGTGTATTGACAACAGTGGTGATATTATATTCCAGCGTAATTTCCTTGATCAATTTGTCGATCAGCAGCGAGGTCTGCGGATCGAGGCCCGAATTGGGCTCATCGCAAAACAGGTATTTGGGGTTGAGCACAATGGCCCTGGCGATCCCCACTCTTTTTTTCATGCCACCGGATAGCTCGGCAGGAAATTTTTTATTGGCGTCCTTCAGGTTTACTCGTTCCAGCACTTCGTTTACCCTTTTCAGTTTCTCCGTGTAGGTATTTTTGGTGAACATGTCCAGCGGGAACATGATGTTCATTTCTACGGTCATACTGTCGAACAGGGCCGATCCCTGGAAGAGCATGCCGATCTGCTGACGCAATTCCTTTCGCTCGTCTTCATTCATTTCCCCGAGACTCTTGCCGCTGTAGATAATGTCACCGTCGTCCGGTTCAAAAAGACCGACCATGCATTTCATCAACACGGTTTTGCCACTTCCGCTTGTGCCGATGATGAGATTGCATTTCCCTGTTTCCATAACGGCACTCACGCCATTGATGACGATCTTGTCTCCAAATCCCTTCCTGATATTTTTTACTTCAATCATGTTGACGCGCTAGGA
>DATJYH010000010.1:0-3726 GCA_035499675.1 Puia sp. | reverse complement strand
GTCTGTCCTGAACGGAGATGCAGGCAATCCTTCCCTGTTGTACAGGTTGGCGGATGATGGATCGTCTGCCCAGGCGTATTTTACCGCAACAGGTTGTGACACCTGTTCGCTCCAGACAGCTACCTGGTCGCCGATGATTTTGGCGTGGGCCCTGACAAATTTTTTATCGGCCCCTGCGATTGTAAAGAAACGAAGGGTGTCTGCTCCGCGGGCAACCAACCCGGTACCGATGTTGGTAAAGTCAAGCAGGATTGTGTCTTCCCGTTTTTTTAACGAGGTATAGCTTGGGCCTGCGTACACGATTTGCTGATCGCCATAGCCATAATGCATGGCTGCCAGTGCAAGCCTCCTGCCCACATCTTCTTTATCGAGCGGGTGAAGATCATTCCATTCTCCCACATCCATTGCCACTGCCATGGCCGTGTTGGTGACCCCAAGTGTTTTCCGTTGCGCCTCCCTTAAATCAGCCCAGGGGCTTTCGGGGTTTGGTTCTGGTCCTTCACGGTAGTTGGCTAGCTGTACAAAAAGAAAAGGGAAATTTTCCTGCCAGTTTTTTCGCCAGTCTGCGATCATGGCACTGAGCAGCCCGGTATATTCGGCCGCACGGCTGATATTGGCTTCACCCTGGTACCAGATTACTCCTTTGATGGCGTAGTTCGCCAGCGGTGCGATCAGGCCGTTGAACAGGCCCAGCGGCTCGTATTGAAAAAAAGTGGGAGGGGCCAGCGGGCCAAGACTTGCTCCGCGCCTGTATTGCCAGTCCCCCTCCAGGCCGATGGAGTTTCCACCCGCCATCAGCGCATAGGTTTTACCGGTTGCAAACCCTCCCCGACCTGCATTGCTGATGACTCTTACTGCGAGTATGTTCTTCCCTGCCTTCAGCAGGTTGGATGGCAACTCATAAATCCTTGGCGGGTATTGATAACCGATAGTTCCCACAAAAATACCGTTCAGGTAGGCTGAGTCTCGGTCGATGATGCGTCCGAGCAGGAGCCGGGCCGGTTGTCCCACCATATTCTCCGGTAGAGTTATTTCTTTCCTCAGCCACATGACTCCATTTCCGGCCGGTTTTCCGTCACCGCCGGCCCAATAACCCGGCAGATGCATGACCGGCCATTGGCTGGCATCATAGCTGTTATCATACCATTTTTTTTCTTCATGCAGGCCAGCGTCTTTCTTCCACAGGTCGGTATACCAGTCGATGTTCATGCGGTTCTCCGCAAGCTTTACGCTGTCGATATATCCCGGAACGCGACATTGTTCAGCCCTGGCAAGATATACCGGGAAAGATCGCAGGGTTTCCTCGCTGAGCCATGCCTCCACGGGTGCGCCGCCTACGCTGGCATTGATGAGCCCGATGGGGACGTGATATTTTTCAAACAGTGTTTTGGCAAAAAAATAGCCGGTGGCGGTAAAGTGCAAAACGGATTTCGGGGTGGCTGCCTCCCAGTGCCCGGAGGAGAGGTCTTCCTGTTGTTTGATAAAGTTGTATTCGTTCGGGACAAAAAACTGGCGGATCAGGGGATTGTCGGTCCGGGCAATAATGTCTGCGTATTTGTATTTCACCCGCTCCATGGGCAACACCATATTGGATTGCCCGGAGCAGACCCATACATCCCCAAAAAGGATGTCGTGAACGACCAGGTGGTTGCTCGCATCAATTACCAGCTCATAGGGGCCCCCCGCGGGGGAAGGAGGCAGTTCGATCAGCCATCGGCCCTGGTCATCCGCCCGGGTGCCGTATTCTTTTCGGTTAATGCTTACAGTTAATTTTTCACCGGGTGCTGCCCAGCCCCATATTTTCAGCCGGGTATCCCGTTGCAGGACCATACCGTCGTTTACCAGCCTGGGTAGTCTTACCTGCGAAAAACCTTTTTGTAAAGCGATGCCTGTCGACAGGCAAAGCGCCAGCAGCATCGGCCTGATAAAATGTTTCATGCGATGTACGTAAATGATGAACTACCTGGACCTGGTTTCCGGCGGACCCAGGTAACTTTCCTTCAGCCCTCCAAAATCTACCACTATTTTCTGCAGGACGAGCGCCGGGCTGATCATCCAATAGGTAAGCGTATGCCGGCCGGGGGCGGATACATGATGCATACTTTTCCGGATGATGATATTGGAAGCTACCCAGCCTTCCCAGGTCTTTTTGTCGCTATCATCCTTATTGACTGAAACGATTGCTGGTTTTTCTCCATCGATGGAAATAGCATATTGCAAACCCTCTGCCGCGTTGTGAATATTCAGCGTTGGGGAGAAATAGCTGTTGATGGAACAGGCATCCGAATCATAGGAGTAAAATTCGTATTCGAGGCGTGGGTTGGAACGATCAAAATGCTGGTAGTCGAGGGTTACGGGGAAACTGGAAATACCCGCGTCCTCTCTCCCGATATTGGGAATAATTTTCCAGGCCATCTGCGGACCATGGATACTGGTACTATAGTGTGCTGCTGCGATGGAAACGATTCCATCCTGTTCAAAGAAACAGGGATGTGTGGTCCGCTTGGGGACAAGGAGCCTGGCATCTCTTGAGGCCAGTTTTGGAGCAGGGTCATCTTTTGTGTCGCTGCTTTTCTCGGTCACGTAGCTCAGCTCGGGCATTTTATTGAACGGCGGCTGTTGCCAATAGGTATAGCCGATATGTGTCTGGTCCATCATATGATGCCATTTCCCATGGGCGACCTGGTTGTTGTACTCCAGTGAGATCAGGGAATCGTTGATGTAAAGTTGTTTGGCTTTGTCGGCAAAATCATTGGCCAGGGTTGATTGCCGGGACGCATACCATCTGTTCTTTGCGACCGTTACATAGAGCTCGTTCAGGTTTGAACAGGCTTTTACCGGGTGAAGTACCAGTTCAAAAAAAGCATCCCTGTAGGCGTCAGGCAGCGCGGCATTTATTTTTTCCGCTTCCGCCAGCAACTGATGCCAGGCAGAGACCACCTGGTCGGCTTCCTGGTAATTTTCCAGGCTATAGGTCTCGGGCGAAAGTAACTCCGGTTTTCTACGGGCATTGAACTGTGTATATTGCTGGATGATATGACCGATCTGCTTTGCATATTTTTCGCCAAACTGGTTGGTGCACCAGTTTGTATAAAATGCTGATAAGTTGTCCTCATTCCACCGGCGGGGATTCCATGCATAGTCCAGGAAAAAAGAAATGGGGAATTCCATGGGCTTGATGTCGCCGACATTCACGACCCAGATTTTGTTGACGCCATAGTTGTAAGCAAGATGCATTTGTTCCCAGGTTCTTTCAATCTGGTTCGTATTAAGCCATTTGTAGTTCCTGGGGTCGCCTACATAATCGAAATGGTAATAGATGCCATAACCACCCTTCCGGGGTTTGTCCGTTGGTGCGGGCAGGCGCCGGATATTCCCCCAGTTGTCATCGCACAACAGCAGGGTAACGTCATCGGGTACCCGCATTCCCTTATCGTAGTAGTCCTGCACCTCTTTATACAATGCCCATACCTGCGGAGTTGCCTCGGCGGGTTTGCCGGTCGTCTGCGCAATGATCTCACGCTGGTCGCGCACAATTCTTTCCAGCAACGATATGGCAGTGCCTTCCGTCATGGGTTTGTCGCCATCTCCCCGCATACCGACTGTTACGGTGGTTTCTGTATGATCAATTCTGCGCATGCCATCTGCCCAGAATTTTTTGAGGATGGTTTCGTTGCTATCATAGTTCCAGGCGCCGTGCCCATAGCGTCTCCATTCATCGTGGGC
>DATJYH010000009.1:0-6498 GCA_035499675.1 Puia sp. | reverse complement strand
TTACTTTTTCTATTACAGGTATTACGACGTTGATCTGGTCACATGGAACCCCTGGGAGAAAATACAGATAGATATACCCAGCTACGACGTGGTCGACTCAACAACCTATCTTACCGTTGACAATGGATGTTACCTGGTACCGGTTGTATTCAAAAGCAGGCTCCTGCTTTTCTTCCCGCAGATCTCCAAAAAAACGGTGACCTCACCCGATAATTCAAATACTTTTAACACGGGCACCAACATCACCGTGAAATATCCCGTTGACTACTGGGAAATTAAAATGGCATGGAGCGAATACAGGAATGGGAAGTGGACACAAAAACAGATTTCGAAAGAGTCCATCCTGACCAATCCCATTGACAGTCGTCATGATATCCAATACCTCAAGTTTGTGCCATTTGTCCAGACGGATAGCGTCCTTATCAGTATCGATGACTACCTGGATAACACACCTGACGGTGGTTTCTGGAAGACCTTTGAATTTCAGGGTAGCCAGCTCTTCCCGACCACGCTTCAAAACACGACCGATCCCATCCCGATCAATTATTTTAACAACAGCAACACAGACGACATGTTCTCCTGGCAGATAGATGGCGGAGGACACCGGGTAAACACCGGACTCTATGCTGAAGACGATCTGAACAGTACAACGCTCTGGGGCGTGGATAACTTTTCTTCGGTCCCGTTTTATCACCCCTATGCACACCAGATGCTTGGACAGATCAACCAGGATGACCTGATCGAGTTCTTTGAATGTAATCCCAATACACCGGACAACGCGATTTCAAAAACCAATACGCCGGACCCCACATTCTCATCCCAGCAGATGTTTGGCTCGACAACTGATGAAGCAGGCAATAATGTTTTTGATGAGCTTAAAGCGCCTTACTCGATCTATAACTGGGAACTTTTTTTCCACCTTCCGGCGTCACTGGCCGGTGCGCTAAGCGGAGCCCAGCAGTTTGAAAACGCCATGAACTGGTATCACTATGTTTTTAATCCGTTGATCGATAAAGGTGCCGATGACCACCGCTGGTGGCGCTTTGTTCCCTTTCAGCAGACCGATGCCGTTGATTATCTCACGACGCTGTTCAACAGCCTGAAGCCAAATACCCCGGATGATAAGAATGGACAGATCAACCAGTGGCGCGATAACCCCTTCAACCCGCATGCCATCGCTCGGCAGCGACCGTCCGCTTACATGAAGTGGACTGTTATGAAGTATTTGGATAACCTGATCGCCTGGGGAGATTACCTGTTCACACAGCATACAATCGAATCGATCAACCAGGCAACCCAGCTGTATATTTTTGCCTCCCACATCCTTGGTCCCCGGCCGCAGATCATTCCAAAGAGGGGTAAGATCAAACCCGAAACCTATAATTCGCTTTTGGGCAAGTGGGATGCCTTCAGCAATGCGGTGGTAGAACTTGAGCTCGTATTCCCATTCAGCAACCAGATCGCTGACCCCTCGGAAATAAATCCCAATGATGGTGAACTGGTATATCCCAACATATTTGGGTTTGCCTCGGCGCTCTATTTCTGTATTCCCAGTAACCCCGAACTGATTGCATACTGGGATACCGTGGAAGACAGGCTCTTCAAGATCCGCCACTGCGAAAATATCGAAGGCATCTTCAGCCTTCCACCCTTGTGGGATCCACCCATTGACCCGGCACTTCTTGTCCAGGCGGCTGCACAGGGCCTGAGCCTTGACGCCGTGCTGAGCGATCTCTCCAACCCGCTTCCCAATTACAGGTTTGGCTACCTGGTTGCAAAATCTATTGAGATATGCAACGAATTAAAATCAATGGGTGCTTCCCTGCTATCAGCTTTTGAGAAAAAGGACGGAGAGGCGCTGTCTAAAATGAAGGCATCGCAGGAACTGACGATTAACAACCTCGTCATGGAAGTGAAGAAAAAACAACTTGATGAAGCAAGTGCGGCGCTCGATGGTCTTACTCAAAACCGCCTTTCTCCGGTTTACCGGATGCAGCATTATCTCAATCTGCTCGGCGAAGACCTGGGCCAGGTCCCGACAGCTGACAACGACTTTTCACCGCTTGCCGATACGATCGAAACCATCAGCGGTGACAGCGGTCTGAAACTTATCCCCTTTGAAAAAGAGGAAATGGACCAGGCCAGCAGTGCGCAGGATACCCAGGTGGGTGTGGGAATCATCGAAACCCTGGCAAGTATCTTCCACGCGCTGCCACTTGCTGCAGCCGACGTCAAACCGATCGGGATCGGGGTGGGGCTCGGATGGGGTGGTTCAAACCTTGGCAATCTCACCCAGGCAATAGGAAGGGCGGTCCAGATAAAGGCGTCAGACCAAAGCTTCCAGTCTGCACAGGCCCAGCGCAAAGCCGGATTCCTGCGTCAGATGCAGGAGAGGGTGCTCCAGGCAAATATAGCTGGCTATGAGATCAAGCAAATCGATAAACAGATCCTCACCCAGCAGGTTCGGATTGATCTTGCCAACCAGGAGATCACGAACCAGCAACAGATGATTGATAATGCCAATGAGACCCTGGAATTTCTCACCGACAAATACACGAACGAAGAACTCTACGGCTGGTTTATCGACAACACCAAGTCGCTTTACTACCAGCTGTACAAGCTGGCCTATGACCTGGCCAAGAAAGCCGAGAAAATATACTGTTTTGAAAGAGGGCTTTCAACCTCCAATTTTATCCAGTACGGTTACTGGGATGCAGGACATGACGGACTGCTGTCCGGGGAGCGCCTGTTCCTGGGTATCAAACAACTCGAATCTGCATACCAGCAAGACCGGGGCTACGACTATGAGATCACCAAGCATATTTCACTCCGACAGCTTGATCCGCTTGCGCTGCTGCAGGTAAGGGAAAACGGCGTTTGTGAATTTGAAGTGCCCGAAGTGCTCTTTGATATGGATTTTCCTGGGCATTATATGAGAAAGATAAAAACGGTTGCCTTGTCGATTCCCTGTATCGTGGGACCATATGCAGGGGTGAACGGGACACTGAGGTTGCTTCAAAACAAATTCAGGACGACCTCGCTCGCAAACGGCTCTTATCCTGAGTCTACAGACCAGGCTGATCCCCGTTTTTCCACAGTAAACGTTCCTATCACGGCCATTGCAACCAGCAACGGGCAAAACGACAGCGGTACCTTTGAATTGAACTTCAGGGATGAGCGATACCTGCCCTTTGAAGGTGCCGGAGCCATCAGCAGCTGGAAACTGGAATTGCCTGCTGCCTTTATGCAATTTAACTATGAGACAATATCGGACGTAATCCTCCACCTGCGCTACACCTCTATTGACGGCGGAGATGGTCTTAAGACAGCGGCTGGCAAGTTTTTGACAAGTTATGTCAAGAGTGTGGATTCTCTGGGACAGGAAGAGGGCCTCTTTGTGATCTTCGATCTCAGGCATGACTATCCGAACGAATGGTACAAGAATTTTGGTATCACACCGGTGCCAGCAGGAAGGATAATGACGCTTGGGAACCTGGTTCCAAGGCTTCCTTACTTCACGCAAGGGTTTAAGGTGAGCGCAACTGATGTTTTTATTGCGGCCACGTCTTCCCTAAAGAATACCGACGTGAATCTTGTGTCGAACGGGAATGCACTGGATGCTTTTGGAGGACCTGTCAAGGTCAATAGCACGATGAACCTTTTCAGCATTACAGGATTAGCTGAGCCAATGAATAACTGGGCAATCAATATCGCAGATACGGCGGCGACTCCGGACAGCATGTGGATGATTGTCAGGTATACGCTGAGCACATAGATCTGATATCAGACATTAACGTACAGCTCCTGTTCTGAAAACGAACAGTTTTTGCGATTGGCTAATTTGCATTGCATTGGATATCAGGCACATGTATTTTTGGAGCTTTTGTTGCAACAAATTGCTGCATTCGGCCGTCTAACCATTATTCTCAAACCAATTATCCCAATATGTTCAAAAATGTTCTGCGCATTGCCCTGCGCAATTTTAGAAAAGACACATGGTTTAGTCTGATAAATATTTTGGGTCTCACCATCGGGGTCACGTTTAGCCTGTTTTTAATCTTTTATGTAAGAGATGAACTCAGTTACGACCGGTTTAACAAAAATGCGGATCGTATATACCGTATCGTTACCTATGTTACCGAAAAAGATAAGAATACAAACTTTACCTATACGGAGGCGCCCCTGTCTTTTCAATTGAAAAAAGATTATCCTGAAGTGGAGGAGGCTGCCAGGATGCTGAACAGGGAGCGCACACTTTTTAAAGTGGATAATAAAAGTTTCTTCGAGACAAAAGTATACTACGCCGACAGCAATATTTTTAGAATTTTTACCGCAAAGTTCCTGGAGGGTAATCCCAATAAAGCATTGGTTGAACCCAACAGTGTCGTTATTAACCGGACAACCGCGGATAAATATTTTGGCAAAAATGTGCAGGCTGTTGGCAAAACACTGCACACGGTATATGATCTCTATAAAGTGACCGGGGTTTTTGAAGACCTGCCCGAAAACACGCATATCCGCTACAATATGCTCATATCCATGTCTTCGGATTCAAACAACTACAATCAGAACTGGGGTAGTTTTAATTATTTCACCTATGTTTTATTAAAGCCCGGAGCAAGCCGGCAGGCGTTTCAGAAAAAAGTAGATCAGACGGTGGAGAAATATGTAAAACCCGTATTTGACCCATTTGGCGTGAAAATGCGTTTTTACGCGCAGCCTGTCGTAGACATTCACCTTCATTCGGATATGGAAAGGGAACCGGAAGAATTGGGAAGCATGTCTTACATATGGACTTTTTCCGCGGTGGCTTTTTTTATGCTGCTCATCGCCTGTATCAACTATATGAATCTCACCACGGCAAGGTCTGCACGAAGGGCCAAAGAAATCGGCATCAGGAAAGTCGCTGGTTCAAAACGCGGACAACTCATCATACAGTTCCTGGCGGAATCCGTCATTACGGCGATGGCCGCTGTAGTGCTCAGTTTCATTTTGATCGTTTTGCTCTTTCCCGTTTTCAATTCGGTGTCCGGAAAGTCATTCTCCATTACGACCCTGTTACAGCCTTTCAATATTTTGCTGATGCTCGGCATCGGGGTATTGACCGGGCTGGTTGGCGGAAGTTATCCGGCTTTTTATTTATCGGCGTTTCAACCTGTAAACATATTAAAAGGAGCTCTGTCAAAAGCATCCGGGAATATCAATCTGCGCAGGACCCTGGTTGTCATACAATTTTCCATTTCTATGGTCATGCTCATTTGTACCTGGATCGTTTACTCGCAGCTTGAATACATGAGAAACAAAGACCTTGGATTCGACAAGAACCAGGTGATCACCGTGGTCGTAAATACGGGAAAATTTGAGCCGGACAAAATAATTGCCATGGGCAACGATTTTCGCCGGTTGTCGTCGGTGGCAGATGTTGGCGTTGGTGGTTCATATCCCGGGTCCGGCAATACCAATTTGAATCTCTTCAGGATGCAGACTAAAACGGGGCACCTCGACAAGGGAATCGAATGTTATGGGGTGGACGCCCACTATTTTACTGCGCTCGGAATAAAGGTTATTGCGGGACGCAATTTTGAGCCGGCAGACACGTCGCATGGTACCATGATCAACGAAAGTTTTGCAAAACATCTCGGATGGGATCAGCCCATTGGCCAGCGTATTACTTTCCCGGGGGACACATCAGCCAAGGACTACCTGGAAGTGGTCGGCGTTGTAAAGGACTTTAATCAAAACTCCCTGTATAACCCGATACAGCCGCTGTTGTTTTTTTATGGTCCGCTGAATAATACCTATATCATGAAGTTGAGGCCGGGAAATACCAAAAATACCCTGGCACAGGTGGAAGATGTCTGGAAGAAATATTTCCCGGCACTGCCCTTTGAATTCAAATTTTTGGATGAAGGGTTGAATTCGCAATATGTGGCCGATCAGAAACGCGGAAAGATTTTCGCTTCGCTGGCTGTCCTGACGATCATCATTACCTGTTTGGGGTTGCTGGGCTTAACGGCTTATACCACGCAACAAAAACAAAAGGAGATAAGCGTGCGCAGGGTACTTGGTGCAAGCGTGGGACAAATTGTTACCATGATTACCAGGAATTATTTCTGGCTGGCACTGATCGCCGCAGCGATTGCTTTTCCCGTTGCCTATTATTTCATGAGCAACTGGCTGAAAGTATTTTCCTATAGCCCGGGTATGTCGGCCACGCCATTTATTTTTTCTGCCCTGGTGATTATTGTAACGGCGATACTGACTGCAACGTTTCACTCGGCAAAGGCGGCTGTTTCAAATCCGTCGAAGAATTTGAGATCAGAGTAAAAAGCTTCATGCATGCGCCGGGCCAAGGGGGGTATCGTTGCGCTTTACCAACGTGGACCACCGCTGTTGGGTTCGGTGTTTTTACCTGGAATGCTCCTGGCTACTTCACCACCTTTACAGGAGGAATTTTCCAGGTACCATCCAAAAATGCTTCTTTGGGCCAATAAAGAC
>DATJYH010000008.1:0-11012 GCA_035499675.1 Puia sp. | reverse complement strand
CATCCTCACAGCAGGTACGTTGTTTGTGATGTGGCTGGGCGAAAAAATAACCGATAAGGGATTGGGGAACGGTACCTCGCTCATCATCATGGTGGGTATCCTCGCCCGGCTCCCGAACTCACTCGTCCAGGAATTCCAGGCCAAGTCGGCCATGGGAAGCGGTGGCATCCTGATCTTTGTGATTGAAATTGCCATCCTGGTGAGCATCATTCTCGGGTTGATTGTATTGATCCAGGGAGTGCGCAAAGTGCCCGTAAACTATGCCAAGCAGATTGTAGGCAACAGGCAGTTCGGCGGTGCACGCCAGTTCCTGCCCCTGAAAGTGAACAGTGCCGGAGTGATGCCCATCATCTTTGCGCAGGCCATCATGTTCCTGCCTACACTGATTTCTTACACCAGTTTTGAAAATAAGGAAGGTATCTCGAGGATATTTTCTGATCCCAGGGATTTTCTCCATATGCTTATCTATGCGGTTATCGTGGTAGGATTTACTTTCCTCTACACCGCTTTGATCTTTAACCCGAAACAGATTGCAGACGACCTGAAGCGCAACAATGGGTTTATTCCGGGTGTAAAACCGGGACAGCCTACGGCTGATTTTATTGGCTCTGTGATGGACAAGATCACGCTCCCGGGCGCCGTATTGTTGGCGCTGGTGGGTATTTTTCCCGGCTTCGCCCAACGCCTGGGTGTTACGCAGGGTTTTGCTTCCTTCTTTGGTGGTACATCCCTGTTGATCATGGTGGGCGTTATCCTGGATACCCTGCAACAGATCGAAACCCAGCTGCTGATGCGCCAGTATGATGGACTGATGAAGAGTGGAAGGATACAGGGCCGCCAGTCCGTTACCAACGCGGTGATTTAAGTCTGCAACAACTAAGTTATATAAAACGTTATATGTGTGAACCTGTTAGGTTTTTATCCTAACAGGTTTATTTATACCTATGATCTATTACAAAACAGATACGGAAATTGAACTGATGCGGGAAAGCAGCCTGCTGGTGAGCAAAACACTGGCTGAGATTGCCAAACTGCTGAAACCGGGCATTACTACCCTGGAGCTGGACAAGGTTGTGGGGACATTTATCCGCGATCACCAGGGCATCCCCTCATTTCTCAATTACCGTGGCTATCCCTTCAATTCCTGCATCTCCGTAAACGACGTGGTGGTGCATGGCTTCCCGAACGGGGAAGTGCTGGAGGAAGGTGATATCATTTCTGTTGACATTGGTGTGTACAAGAATGGCTTTCATGGGGATCATGCATACACTTTTGCCATCGGTCACCCGGGCGAGGAAGTACTGCAACTGATCCGCGTTACCAAGGAATCCCTGTACAAGGGCATCGAAAAAGCGGTTGCTGGTAACCGTGTGGGCGATATTTCCAGCGCCATCCAGGAACATACGGAAAAAAAATACGGGTATGGAGTGGTCAGGGAACTGGTAGGACATGGCATTGGGAAAAGTCTCCACGAAGACCCCCAGGTCCCTAACTACGGGAAACGGGGCAGTGGTGGAAAAATGAAGGAAGGACTCGTGCTTGCTATTGAACCCATGATCAACTTAGGCGGCAAAGAAGTATATACGGAAGATGACGGATGGACCGTCCGCACGGTGGATCACAAAGTTTCCGTCCATTTTGAACACGATGTTTGCGTGCGACGCAACAAAGCTGATATCCTGTCGGACTACAGCATCATCGAAGCGGCTGAAAAAAGCAATCCCAACCTGTTTTCCAATTGACATTATTCTTTTTGTATCTTTCTGCCACCATTATTCGGAGGTATGAAAAGATATGTCAACCTTTTGCTGACAACCCTTTTGTTTGGGGGTAGCGTACACGCGCAATCCCCCGACATCCTGCAGCTTCGCAGGTTTACACAAGCGCATCAGCAAGCTATACTCACTGAGTTTGTTTCCCTGCTTTCAATCCCCAACATCGCCGAGGATTCAGTGGACATCCAACGGAATGCAGGTTTTATCATGGATATGATGCATAAGCGCGGCATTCAGAAGGTGCAGCTGTTGTTGCCCGCAACTTCCGGGAAGCCACCCGCCGTATATGGAGAAGTGAAGGTGCCGGGGGCTGCAAAAACGATCATATTCTATGCACACTATGATGGACAGCCGGTGAATCCTCTTCAATGGACAAAGCCGGTCGAGCCTTTCAAACCCCTGCTCCTGTCTGCTTCACTTGAAAAGAATGCAACGGTAATTCCTTTTCCCTCCACCGGGCAAACCTATGATCCGGAATGGCGTATCTACGCCCGTGGCGCATCAGATGATAAGGGCGGCGTTTGTGCCATCCTGAATGCCTATGATGCTATTGTTAAAACAGGACTGTCCCTCCATAGCAATATCAAATTTTTTTTTGAAGGAGAGGAGGAAGCAGGATCGGAACATCTTAACGAAATATTGGAAAAATACAGGGACCTGTTGCAATCAGATCTTTGGGTCATCATCGACGGGCCGGTTCACCAGTCGGGCAGAAAACAAATTGTATTTGGAGTAAGAGGAGATGCGCATCTTGACCTCACCGTATACGCCTCCAAACGACCGCTGCACAGCGGACACTATGGAAACTGGGCACCCAACCCGGCCATGATGCTGGCCAAACTGCTTGCGTCCATGAAAGACGACAAAGGCAGGGTGGTCGTCAAAGATTTTTATACGGATGTGATTCCTTTGTCAGCGTCTGAAAAAAAAGCGCTGGATGCCATTCCATCGGTAGATGAACAGATGAAAAAAGAATTGGGCCTCGCATCCGTGGAAACACCCGGCCTGACGCTGGCCGAAGCCATCAACCTGCCATCTCTCAACATCAATGGCATACAAAGCGGCAATGTGGGCAAACAGGCCAGCAATGTGATCCCCACTACCGCCACCGCGGTACTGGATCTTCGACTGGTACTGGGCAACGACTGGCAAAAGCAGCAACAAAAAGTCATCGATCATATCAGGAGCCAGGGATACCATGTCATCGATCATGAGCCGACTGACGAAGAAAGAGCCACTTATGCAAAAATCATCAAGGTGATCGCCGGCAGGGATGGATACAACGCCCAGCGAACGTCCATGGACCTGCCCATTGCGAATGCTGTGGTGAAGGCCGTTCAAACAACCACCAACGCCCCCCTGATATTGGTCCCCACACTTGGCGGCAGCCTCCCTTTGTTTTTATTTGAGCAGTACCTGCAGGCGAAAACCATCATTGTTCCCATTGCCAACCACGACAACAACCAGCACGCGGAAAATGAAAATATCCGGCTACAGAATTTCTGGAATGGTATTGAGACGATCGCCTCTGTTATGTTGATGCAACCCTGAGCATATGTCCAAAACACTGATCGTTGTTGGCGGCGGCGCGGCAGGATTCTTCTGCGCGGTGAATGCGGCCCGTTTGCATCCGGGTCTGCGCTGTATCCTGCTTGAAAAATCCAATAAGTTTCTAAGCAAGGTAAAAGTCAGCGGCGGCGGACGTTGTAATGTAACCCATGCCTGTTATATTATCGACGACATGATCAAAAACTATCCGCGGGGGTCCCATTTTTTAAAAAAGTCTTTTCATCAGTTTTTTACTACGGATACCATCCAGTGGTTGGCAGAACGGGGCGTACAACTCAAAACGGAACCGGATGGCAGGATGTTTCCCATTAGCAATCAATCGCAGACCATCATCGACTGCCTGTTCAGTGAGGCCAACCGGTATCATGTAGAGACCAGGCTGCAGGCGGACGTGAAGAAGATTGAAATATCTCAACCGTCGGAAGATGCTGGCGGGAATAAGTTCAGGGTTCACCTGGCCGGATCAACTCCCCTTGAATCGGATTTTGTATGCCTTGCCACGGGTGGCTATCCAAAATCTTCGATGTTTGACTGGATCCGGGAACTGGGACATACGATCGAGCCACCCGTGCCCTCGCTGTTTACCTTCAATATGCCCGGGCATCCCGTAACCAAACTCATGGGTGTTTCAGTCCCGGATGTACTGGTAAACATCAGGGACACGGGATTATCGGAGCGCGGACCACTGCTGATCACCCACTGGGGCATGAGTGGTCCCGTCGTTTTGCGGTTATCCGCCTGGGGGGCACGGGAAATGGCCTCCCGTCAATACAGGTTTACGGCGGTCGTCAACTGGCTCCCTGAATTCCGGGAGCATACACTGGCTGAAAAATTGAAACAGTTACAGGCAGCACAAGGTTCGCAAAAAATGGACGGCCGTAATCCCTTTGATCTTCCCCAGCGGTTATGGATACACCAATTATCACAGGCAGGCATAAACGAAAATACAAGATGGGCCGACCTGCTCGCGGCCGCCCGGAACAGGCTGGTCAAAGAACTCTGTACCCAGGCGTACGAGGTGACCGGGAAAACAACTTTTAAAGAGGAATTTGTCACCGCGGGTGGTATTCGTTTGTCGGAGATTGATCCGCATACCATGCAGAGCCGGAAGATTCCTGGTCTTTACCTGGCGGGTGAAATCATGGATGTGGACGGGATCACGGGAGGCTTTAATTTTCAGCATGCGTGGACCAGCGGTTTCCTGGCGGCAAAGGCCATTGCGGCATCAACAAGTTGACCACTTGTACCGTGTTTTCACCTTGTACAGCCAATTTTCTATCCCTATCTTGCCGTTATGGAGATGGATACAGGCAACTCCCGTTTTCAGCTGGCGTTGCAATTTGTGGAGCAGACGAACCAACACGTGTTTCTGACGGGAAAAGCGGGAACGGGCAAAACCAGTTTTCTCAAATATATCCGGGAAAGAGGCGTAAAGCGTATGGCTATTGTGGCGCCAACAGGCGTGGCGGCCATCAATGCGGGCGGGGTAACCATGCATTCTTTTTTCCAGTTGCCCTTTGGCCCCTTTGTACCCACGCATCATCGCACACAAAATCTATCACAGGATATTTCCAACATTCATTCCCTGTTCAAGCACATCCGGTTTAACAATGCTAAACGGGAGTTGCTTCGCGAACTGGAATTGCTGGTGATCGATGAGGTCAGTATGCTTCGCGCCGATATGCTGGATGCCATCGACCTGGTGTTACGTCATTTCAGGAAACAACCCCTGTTGCCCTTTGGAGGTCTGCAGGTGCTTTATATCGGTGACCTTTTCCAACTGCCTCCTGTTGTTAATCAGGCTGAATGGGATATCCTGCAGGCCTATTACAAAAGCCCTTTCTTTTTTGATGCCCTGGCATTGCAACAGGCGCAACCAGTTTACCTGGAATTGACAAAGATCTACCGGCAAAATGAAGCACGGTTTATAAGGCTGTTGAATAATATCCGCAACAACCGGGCAACAGAATCTGACCTGGAAATATTACAGGAACGTTATCATCCCGGGTTCCGTCCCACGGGAGAAGAAAATTACATTACCCTTACCACGCACAACAGCCGGGCCGATACCATCAACCAGCAGGAACTGGCCAAACTAAAAACAAAAGTTTTTGAATTTGAAGGAACGGTGAAGGGCGAGTTCAGCGAGAAAGCATTCCCGGCCGAAAAAACACTTTATTTGAAAGAAGGCGCCCAGGTCATGTTCCTGCGGAATGACAAGGGAGAAGAACGCCGTTTTTTCAACGGGAAGATCGGGTATATAAGCCGGATCAGCCGGGAAGAGATCCATGTAAAATTCCCTGCTGAACCCGGGGAGTTGTTGCTTGAAAAAGAAACCTGGAAAAACATCAGGTATCAGTTCAGCCGGGAAAAAAACCGCGTGGAAGAAGAGGAGATCGGCGAGTTCACCCAATATCCCGTGCGCCTTGCCTGGGCCATCACCATCCACAAAAGCCAGGGGCTCACATTCAGCAAGGCCATCATCGATGCGGGTGCCTCCTTTGCGCCAGGTCAGGTATATGTGGCATTGAGCCGTCTCACAAACCTGGAAGGAATGATCCTTTTCTCCCGAATTCTCCCACATTCTATTAACACCGATGAACGGGTCCTGGCGTTTACACAATCAGAAAAAGAAGAGGACCTGTTGCAGGAATCCTTGCAACAGGAACAAAGAACATTTGTAGCCCAACTGATGATAAAGGGTTTTAGCTGGACTAAACTGGTGGAAGAGACCAGGGAATTCGTAACAGGATATGAAGAACGGTTGATACCGGAGCGTGCCGCATCGGTTGCCTGGGCAGGGGAACTGTTGGACGAAATCCTCCGGCTGGAAACCATCGGCATCAAATTCGGCCGGGAAATGGACCAGTTGCTGCCACAGGCCGTGAACGACGGGTATGTAATGCTCCTGCACCGGATGGAAGCCGCGGGGCAGTATTTTAACAAGGCACTGGATGCGGTATTGCTGTCCTTACGTAAACATATAAACGAAGTAAAGTTCCGGCCAAAAACAAAAAAGTATGTGTCGGAATTGCAGGATCTGAACAGCGCTGTTGAGCAAAAAAAACAGCAGATCGGTCATGCCCTCACAATAGCGGAGGGCCTGACAAGGGGCGCGGAGATGGCCGGGCTATTGGCCAGCATCCAGGCACAGGCGGGCACAGCGCCGGTGGCTGAAACAGACAACAGCCCGGTCAAAAGAGGCAAAGAAAAAAAGAACCGGCTCAGCCTGCAGGAAAGCCGGCGCCTGAGCCTGGAGTTGTTCAGGCAGAAAAAAGATATTGGGGAAACGGCCAGGGCGAGAGGACTGGCAAGGTCAACGATTGAAGGACACCTGGTATCGTTTATTGAGAACGGTGAACTGGACATCCGGGAATGGATGCCCGAAGAAAGAATTTCGGAGCTGTCAAAGATCATGGATGATATCGGGGCGAATTCGGTGGCGGAGGTGCGGGAAAAAACCGGAGAAACCTACAGCTATGGGGACCTCAGGGCGGTGATCGCCCATCGGGAGCATCTTCGTAATAAGCAATAAATCAAGACATTAGACTTAACCAGGGAATGCATTCTGCCAGCTCCTTCCCTTTACAAATGATATTATTTCCGTACCTTTGCATCCCCGAATATAAAACCCTTCGGGTTATTCACTTTTATGTCTGAAAACAATATTATTAACTCAAACGCTGATGTACAGGAGCAGACTGCCACGGCAGAAGCTACAGCGACAACAAATGCACCTGCACAAACCCTGCCCGGACAACCGGCAGGCGCACATGATGATTTTGACTGGAGCATCGACAAAAGAAATGTTGCTGCTTACAGCAAAGACGAAAAAGAGAAGTATGACAAAGTGTATGAAAATACATTTGTTACCATCACCGATGGTGAACTGGTAAAAGGTACTGTTGTTGGTGTAACCAAGACCGACGTGGTAGTAAACATTGGTTTCAAAAGCGATGGATTGGTTTCCCTGAACGAATTCCGCGACATTCCCAATTTAAAAACGGGCGACGAAGTGGAAGTGATGGTGGTGGAAAAGGAAGACCGCGAAGGTCATCTCCACCTGAGCCGCAAACAGGCGCGCATCACCCGTGCATGGGAAAAGATCGTTGAAGTACATAAGACCGGTGAAGTGGTTACCGGCGTGGTGACCAGCAAAACCAAGGGTGGTCTCATCGTGGATGTATTCGGCATGGAAACCTTCCTGCCCGGATCACAGATCGATGTTAAACCCGTTACGGACTACGACCAGTTTGTTGGCAAAACGATGGAGTTCAAAGTGGTGAAGATCAACGAAGCCATCAAGAATGCCGTTGTTTCCCACAAGGCGCTCATTGAAAGCGATATCGAAGCACAACGTGCCGAGATCATGAGCAAGCTGGAGAAAGGACAGGTATTGGAAGGAACCATCAAGAACATTACCGACTTTGGTGCATTTATGGACCTGGGCGGACTGGATGGCCTGCTCTATATTACCGACATCAGCTGGGGTCGCATCAGCCACCCGAGCGAGGTGTTGAAACTGGATCAGAAACTGCAGGTAGTGGTACTGGATTTTGACGATGGCAAAAAACGTATCAGCCTTGGTTTGAAACAACTTACACCGCATCCCTGGGATGTGTTGCCTGAGAACATCAGGGAAGGTGAGATTGTAAAAGGCAGGGTCGTAAACATCGAAGACTACGGCGCATTCCTCGAAATCATGCCGGGTGTGGAAGGTCTGGTTCATGTGAGTGAAATTACCTGGGCCAATACCCCGATCAATGCCAAGGAATTCTTCAAACTGGGTGATGAGCACCAGGCCAAGATTGTGACGCTCGACAAAGAAGCGCGCAAGATGAGCCTGTCCATCAAACAACTCAGCGAAGATCCCTGGAGCACCATCGAAACCAAATTCCCTGTCGGCAGCAAACACAACGGCCTAGTTAAAAACATTACACCCTACGGTGTATTTGTTGAACTGGCTCCCGGCATCGGCGGCATGATCCACATCAGCGACCTGAGCTGGCTGAAGCGTTTCAACCACCCCTCAGAATACACCAAAGTGGGTCAGCATATCGACGTGCTGATTCTCGGCATCGATAAGGACAACCGCAAGCTGCAACTTGGACATAAGCAACTGGAAGAAGATCCCTGGAATGCACTCGAGCAGACCTTTGCCGTGGGCACCATCCATGAAGGCACCGTGATCCGCAAGGATGAAAAAGGTGCATTGGTACAGCTGCCTTATGGACTGGAAGGCTTTGCACCCAACCGTCACCTTCACAAGGAAGACGGTAAACAAATCGTGGCAGACGAAACAGCGCCCTTCATGGTCATTGAATTTGACCGCAATGAAAAGCGCATTGTATTGTCGCATACCAGGATCTGGGAACAGGCAAAGGTAGAGGAGAAGGAAGCAGCCAGGAAAGAAGCCAGGGTCGATGCAGACAAAACCCGCAAGGCGGTAAAGACCATCCAGAACAAGGTTGAAAAACCCACACTCGGTGATCTGGGCGCCCTTGCAGAGATCAAGGAGAAATTGAAGAAAGAAGAGAAAGGCACGGATGAAGCCAAATAAAAATAAAAAACCCCGCGAGAGCGGGGTTTTTTGTTGGATGTGGGATACGAAATACCGGATGCGGGCAGCGGATCGAAATTGTTTGACAAACTTTTTTACAATATCAACTGAACAGATTTTGTATTGCCTATACGCATCTCGCATCCCGCATCTCACAAAATACCGTCCAACTCCCCAATCCCAAACTCCAACAAAGATGTCAACATAACATCCGCCGCTCCCCATTTCGGTTGTGCATAGAGTTCAGGAAGCGGGATGACCACGCATTTCATGCGGGCGGCCTTGGCGGAGATCATACCGTTGAAGGAATCTTCGAAACAAATGGAATGAAGGGGAGAGCTTTCCAGTTTATCCAGGCAGTCCATGTATACCTGCGGGTGGGGCTTGCTGTGAGGGAGATTTTCCGCGGAGGAAAAGGCATGGAAATATTCCCGGATCTGCAGTTTATCAACTACTACATCTATCAGGGCTACCGGTGAAGAAGTAGCCAGCCCGATCTTAAATTTTCTTTCTTTAAAAAAAGACAGGATATAATCATAACCCGGCATCGGCTCCGCTTTTTCAGCAATCTTGTTGATCGCCTTTTGAACAATGGTCCGTTCCGCTTCTTTGGCAAAACGGCCATCGATCCTGAAATAATCAAACCAGTAAGCGATCCATTCCCGGGTACGGAGTCCCGTGGTAAGATGGTACTGATCCAGGGTCAATGCTACATTAAACTGCTTCATGGTTTCTATGCCTGCTTCCTGCCAACAAGGCTCCGAGTCGATCAACAGGCCATCCATATCAAAAACAACGGTATTCATCTGCATGCGTTCAAAGATAAGCCATGGTGGACATACGGCAGCCCTGTCATTTGTAACGACAATTCCGTATATTCGAAATAGGAAGATTGCTAAACCATCGAACATGCCCTCCCTGACTGACCGTTTCAAGAGCCTGCAGATCACACGCAGGATACTCTATCCCCTGATCGGGATGCTGTCCTATCCCGGTCTGATGTGGGTGAACCGGTTAAAAATTTCGGGTACGGAGAATCTTGAAAATCTGCCCAGGGGGAATGTGCTGTTTGTTAGCAACCACCAGACCTATTTTGCCGATGTCATCACCTTCCTGCATATCTTTTCTGCGGTGAAATGGGGAAAAAGAAACCGGCTCGGCATTCCCTACTACCTGCTGAACCCCTTTATCCGTGTATATTATGTAGCGGCCGAGGAAACCATGCGTGGGAGCTGGATCAGCCGACTTTTCACCAAGGCCGGTGCCCTAACGGTGAAGCGTACCTGGAATCCCGCCTCCAGGGAAGTACGCAGGGGACTCGATGCTTCCGACACCCGGAAGATCACGAGGGCCCTGCAGGACAACTGGATCATCACCTTCCCGCAGGGAACCACCAAACCCTTTGCACCCGGCAGAAAAGGCACGGCCTATATCATCAGGCAAAACAGGCCCGTAGTAGTGCCCGTAGTGATCCGGGGGTTCTGGAGGGCATTCAACAAAAAGGGATTGAAATTCAAGAAAAGAGGCACTGCACTTTCGGTTGCCTTCAAGGCACCGCTGCAACTCGATTACGATGCACCAGCTGAAGTAATACTTGAAAAAGTGATGGATGCCATTGAGCAGAGCAAAAAATATATGATGGTGGGTGCGCACCACAACGTACCGACACCAGCCTAAGATTAGCATCCATACCTGAGATCAGGATTTCCCCGATGTAAACAGCGCTTTCAGCTCTTCAGCGTCCTGTGGTTTCATCTTACCACCCAGGATCAGCCGCACCTGTCTTCTTCTTAATGCACCATCAAACAAAGCTTTTTCTTCCTCTGTTTCGGCAACAACCGGTGGTACCGGTCTTGGCTTGCGGTTTGGGTCAAGCGCTACAAAGGTGAAATAGGCCTCGTTGCTTTTGTATTTGAATTGCTGGTTATGGTCTTCTCCCCAAACCCGCAGGTGAACTTCCATGGAGGTATTAAAAGCGCGGCTCAGTTTGGCCTCGATGTGCACCACATTACCCAGTTTGATCGGGCTTTCGAAGGAGATATTATCGACGGAGGCGGTCACCACGGGCGCGTTGCAATGTTTCCCGGCGGCCAATGCAGCGGCAATAT
>DATJYH010000007.1:0-2516 GCA_035499675.1 Puia sp. | reverse complement strand
TTTCCCCTGACGTCAAGACCCTTGTAATCATCCTGCACAGAATCAGTAATACCATAGCCGGCAAAAACAATATCACTCGCCATGATCGTAGAAGGGTAGTTGGCGGATATGCTAACATCAAAGTCCTGGTACAATTGGTAGGCATTGCCGTCTACTTCCAGCCGGGCGCCTTGCAGGCTGTCCTGGAAAACCGGGTAATACAGCTGGAAATGGTCCTTGTTGCCAGGTTGCAGTCCCATTGCCTTGAATTGATTCTCGATATACGCGGCAGCCAGGCGCTGACCTTCGGTGGCCGTTTCGCGTCCTTCGAAATCCCTGCTTGCAATCACATACAGGTGTTTCTTCAAACCTTCTTCGGTAATGCTGTTTGCAAAGGGTTTTGGATCTGTCATTTTTTGTGCCTGCGTAGTTGCCGTTGCAGCTACCGCCAATAAGATGAAAAATTTTCGCATGTGTATTGATTTAGTCCCCCCGTATACAGGTTCGGGGGTTTCAAATATAGAAAGACTAGGTATTCTGAACAATTCCTGGAAGGATTAGGGATGAGCGGTTAAATGATGGATTTGACGGGGCATAAAAAAAGCGGGCCATGGATATGACCCCGCTTTTTTTGTCAGATAGGAGTTTTCAAATATCAGGTGCTCTATTTTTTCAGTGCCGCATTGATCGGCGCCCTGTCGAGGTACTGCACCACCAGGTCAACTTTGTCATTATTGTCGAAATGGTAGTCGGTATGATGCCAGAAGGTGAGTTTTTTGCCATTCTTGTATTTCACGTTTACCTGCGACCATCCAAGTAACCATATCCCGGCCCTGTCCGGACCTTTTTGCGGGGTGTTTACTTTGATGGGCAGCCAGATATCATAGCTGAACTTGATAGAGTCGATGACTTTGGCTCTCCTGTTTTTCCAATAAGCTGCAATGGCAGCTTTGCCTACCAGGCTGTCGCCCCCCGACCAGTTGTAGTGGGCGTTATCGGAAAACTGGGTCAACCAGCCATCTACATCTCCGCTTTCCATTTGAGCATTGCCTTTTTTACCGATGTCGGTATACTTCTGGTCAGCGAATTCTGTTTGTGGAAGTGGTTTGGGTTCCGCGGTGGCGGTACTGTCTTTGGCCGTAGTCTGATCGGAAGTTTTGTTGTTGCAGGCCATGATGCATACACAGCCGGCAACAAATAGAAACAGTTTCTTCATGATGGAAGCTTTTAGGGTTAAAAAAATAAAAGGAGTCCGGTAGTGATTTTGGGAGGGCGGGAAAAGCGGACTGAAGCTAAAACATTAATTTGAATCGTACAAGTATATATAGGGGCATTCGCTTATGTCATCATACTGGCAATCACTTAAAGCCGGAGTTACATCAGTTCGCTTAGCTCCAGCCATCGCATTTCTTTTTCGTCGAGCATCTGGGTTACTGCACCAATACGTTCCGAAAGCGACTGTAACTCATCAAAAGAAAGATTACCCTGGCTGAATTTTTCGTGGATGCTGGATTTCTCGACAGTAAGGGTTTCAATTTCTTTGGCGAGCAATTCAAATTCACGTTTTTCTTTGAAGGAAACCTTTTTCTTTAAGTTGACAGTTGACAATTCACGGTTGACAGGCTGTTCTGCGGATGGTACCCTATTGTCTGTCAACTGTCTACTGTTATCTGTCAACTGTGTACTTTGCTCCTTTACTTCTTCCCGGTACTGCGAATAATTCCCCGGGAAATCCCGGATCACTCCGTCGCCTTCCATCACCAGCAGGTGGTCGACCAGCCGATCCATGAAATAACGATCGTGTGAAACAATAAGCAGGCAGCCGGGGAAATCGGCCAGGAAATTTTCCAGCACGGTAAGCGTCGGCAGATCCAGATCGTTGGTGGGTTCATCGAGGATGAGGAAATTGGGATTCCGAAAGAGTATGGCCAACAGGTGCAGTCTTCTTTTTTCACCCCCGCTTAATTTGGAAATATAGGTGTACTGCTGCTCGGGAGAGAATAGAAAAAGCTGCAGGAACTGGGAGGCACTGAGAGAACCGCCGTCGGCGAGCGGAAAATTCTCCGCAATATTTTTGACGAATTCAATGACCCGCATGTCTTCCTTGACCTGGAGTCCCTGCTGCGAATAATTGCCGAATACCACGGTATCTCCGATATTCACCTTGCCGCTGTCGGGCATTTCCAGGCCCTGGAGTATTTGGAGAAAGGTGGATTTGCCGACCCCGTTTTTTCCGATCAGGCCAACCCTTTCTCCTTTTTTGAAAGTATAGTCGAAGCCTTTCAGGATTATTTTTTGGCCATAGCGTTTGTATAGTTTCTTCAGCTCAGCTACTTTTCCTCCCAATCTGCTCATCTTCACCTGGAGTTCAACCTCGGACTCCTCTGTGCGCTGCTTTGCCCTTGCTTCCACTTCGTAAAAACGGTCCTGTCTGCTCTTGCTTTTGGTGGTCCTGGCCTTAGGTTGTTTCCGCATCCACTCCAGTTCCTTCCGGTAAGTATTCCGCGCTTTATCGATGCTGGCATTCTCGCTTTCCA
>DATJYH010000006.1:0-3741 GCA_035499675.1 Puia sp. | reverse complement strand
GTTGATTGACAACAAAGTTGGCAATGTTGCTTTTTTGCATTATTTTCAACTGCTCAAAAAAGCGCTGATCTATGACAACAACCGCAACTGCCGGCCACGCTAACAGGCTGGTATTTTCCGGACTTTTTTTATTCCTGCTCGGACTGGTCGTCGGGCTTTGGGTACAAAATCTCGCTAACCCGCGTATGGGACTGGCCGCCCACCTGGAGGGTGTCATGAACGGATTGTTTCTAATTGTATTGGGTTTGTTATGGAAAAAGTTGTTGTTGCCGGGCGGCTGGCTGAGGACAGGCTACTGGTTGGCGGTGTACGGTACTTTTGCCAACTTTGTTGCAGTAGTGATTTCCGCTGTCAGCGGGTATGGAAAGATGATGCCGCTCGCAGGTGGGCGTGAAGGAACAGCCTGGATCGAGGCGCTGATTTCATTTCTGCTGATATCTCTTTCCCTGGCCATGCTGGCAGTTTGCGTCATTGCCCTCATTGGTTTCTACCGTCACATGAAACAGACAAGCGGCGCGGCATTATGACAAATTCCCCATCTCACGTGACATGCATTCATTATCGAGACATATTGCAACCCTATTTTTAGTTGCCGGTTTGTACGCCTGCGCAGGAAGGGATCAAGGACCTTCGGAAGAACAAATACGGCAGTTGCACTTAAAGACCGGTCAGGTGATTTCATGCGGACCGCCTGAAAAAGAATTCGGAACCGTTGTGTTTGAGATGTCCTGCAACGAAAAAGTGAGAGACGATTTCAACAACGCCATGGAATTATTGCATTCTTTCGAATATGATGAAGCCGAAAAAGTATTTGCAAAGGTGATCAATGCATCGAGGGATTGTGCCATGGCCTATTGGGGTGTGGCCATGTGCAACTTTCATCCGCTCTGGGAACCGCCTGCTGAAGCGGAACTTGTCAAGGGTTCAGAGGCCATCGAAATTGCTACAGCCATTGAAAATAAATCTGACAGGGAATCTGCCTACATCACTGCGGCAGCTGCCTATTACCGTGATTGGAATAAGACCAATCCTAAAACCAGGACCCTCAATTTTGAAAAGGCGATGGAGCAGTTGTACAGGACCTATCCCAATGATCCCGAGGCTGCTATTTTTTACTCACTGGCACTGGATGCCTCTGCTGATCCTTCAGACAAGTCCTATCGCAATCAAAAGAAAGCTGGCTCCATCCTGGAAACTTTGTATAAAAACGAGCCCAACCATCCTGGCATCATTCATTACATTATCCATACATACGATTATCCCGGGCTGGCTGAACTTGGACTGGCTGCTGCCAGGAGGTATGCAACCGTAGCTCCGTCGTCGGCACATGCGTTGCACATGCCTTCGCATATTTTTACGAGGCTGGGGTACTGGGATGAAAGCATCAAATCAAATTCACAGTCCATGACGGCAGCTAAATGCTATGCTGCGTCATCAGGGATAAAGGGGCATTGGGACGAAGAATTGCATGGTCTCGACTACCTGGTATACGCCTATCTGCAAAAGGGCAATAACAAGGAAGCGAAGGAGCAGCTGGCTTATCTTGGAACCATCAACATGGTATACCCAGTTAACTTTAAGGTGGCGTATACCCTTGCGGCGGTTCCTGCACGCATTGCGCTTGAAAACGGCCATTGGGATGAGGCGGCGGGCCTGACACTGCACGCTGCCGGCTTTGCCTGGAACAGGTTTCCCTGGCAGCAGGCCATGATCCATTTTGCAAGATTGTTAGGTGCAGCACACAAATATGACCTGCCGGCTGCGCGATCAGAGCTGGATACGCTTAGCATGCTTCACGACAGTCTGGCGAAACAAAAAGATGCATACAAGGCAAACCAGGTTGCCATCCAGGTAAGAGCGGGTGAGGCATGGATGGATTTTTTTGGGGGGAACAAAAAGAAGGCCCTGGCATTGATGGAGACAGCGGCTGACATGGAGGACAGCACTTCCAAACATCCTGTAACCCCCGGCGAAGTATTGCCCGCAAGGGAATTGTATGCAGATATGTTGTTGCAGGTGGGACAAAATGAAAGTGCCTTGCAGGCTTACGAGAAGGTACTGGAGAAAAGTCCCAATCGTTTTAATAGTCTCTATGGAACCGGGTTGGCTGCGGAAAGATCCGGCAGGATTGAAAAGGCAAGGGATTATTACCGGCAACTTTTGGCTATGGCAGACCCGGGCTCCGGGCGACCGGAACTTACCAGGGCCAGGTTATTTCTTCAAAAACATCCATGATTTTTTTGATTAACCGAAGATCCTGGTTGCCTGACTGTGATCAGAAAATCGTTGACATGGACAAGAACCCGGCTGGCTATGCCGAATTAGCCTAAATAGCAGTAAATTGTCATTGGCCTCATTGCTGACAAAAAAATCGCGGTAGTATATGACAGGATTCAAACTGATTCCACCCGGCGGGGAAGAGATCAGGTTTGGGTTTTACCTGGATGCGGCACCTGTTACTTCAGGAGCGTTTGCAAAACTCTTGCCATTCAGCCGGATTTTTTTTCACGCAAGACTTTCCGGCCAGGAGATCTGGATCGACAACATGCCTCCGCTCGATATTATCCAGGAAAATGCTTCGGTGTATACCGAACCTGGCGAAGTGGTCTTGGGCCCTTCCAGGCCGGCCCGGGCAAAAACCGTCAATTGCCTGGGTATCTATTACGGCGACGGACGGGGACTGGATGCCTGCAACATTTTTGCAAGGGTAGTGGAGACCGATATAAAAAGACTGATGGCGCTGGGAGATGATATCTGGCGAAATGGGTCGCGGGAGTTGATGATAACGTCAATGGATACATGAAAAAGGCCCCGGCAGAAGCAAACGATGAGGAAAAAGTAAAATCCATGGGTTTTGTAACTTTAAAGACCGGGGAGGGACGACGATAAAACCATCGCATCTCCCGTAGCCCGGAAAAATTTTGGTCTGAAAAATAACAGCATAGAACAACCGGGTTATGAACAGAGAAATTTTTCGTCGTTTTGTGAATGCCATCAATAAACATGATATTGATGAAATCCATTCCCTGTTGGCAGAGGATCAAAGTTTCACGGATGCACATGGCAATGAAGTGGTGGGCAGGGATAAAATGAAGGCGGGTTGGGCTGCTTATTTCCAATTGTTTCCCGACTACAGCATCGAGATCACAGATCTTTTTGCAGAGGACGAACTGGTGCTGGCATTCGGATTTGCCAGCGGGACCTTTCCTGTTAAAAAAGCGTCAGCGGCAGCAGCTCATTGGCGCCTTCCGGCCGCCTGGAAAGCCATCGTACGGGACGGCAGGATACAACGTTGGCAGGTATACGCCGATACCAAGATTCCTTTTGAGATTATTGAAAAAAACCGGTGAACAGCGCACTTAATGTTTTCGCATTAAACTGTTGCCGATGAAGCTAAAACGCTGATACTGGACGATACTTTTTTAACCTAAACCCATCAACATGAAACGACGGCTGTTTTTACAATTTCCCCTCGCAGTTCCCCTCCTGATGGCCCATCGGCCGGCGGAAAGTCCAGAGGAAGGGGAGCCGGGTTTTAAGGTAGAAGCAGGGAAGGATCGGCATGGGGAAGAGCTGCTGATCATGGGCGGCAAATTTGACTGCAAAATTTCGTCAAAGGACACCAACGGTGCCTGGTGCCTGTATGACACTTTGCGATGGGAAAAGGGAGGGCCCAGACTGCATTTGCACTATGAACAGGACGAGTGGTTTTACGTGGTAAAGGGCGAATTCATTGTGAAG
>DATJYH010000005.1:0-11524 GCA_035499675.1 Puia sp. | reverse complement strand
CGCAGCCGGATACCCGAGCGATTATGAAGGGGAAGCCTAAAAAACCGTGACGGGTCAGAACTCGAACAATTCCGTGCGTATACCTAACGACTTTTTTGAAAAACTCAGGAACAACGAAGACTGGGAACTAAAAGCCCGGAGCGACGGGCGGATCATGAAAAGAATCCCTGCCAGGGAAGTATGGAACCAGATTGCGTATGCAGCATGGCGTTGTGCGGACCCGGGTACCCAATACGATACTACCATTAACGAGTGGCATACCAGCCCTAAGGGTGGTCGTATCCGGGCTTCCAACCCATGCTCCGAGTACATGTTCCTCGACAACACCGCGTGTAACCTGGCTTCGGTCAATCTCCGCCGTTTTTTTGATGAGGACAACAACCTTTTTGATGTGGAAGGATTTGCCTGCACCTGCCGCTTGTGGACAGCCGTGCTGGAAATTTCCGTGCTGATGGCACAGTTTCCGAGCAAGGAGGTGGCACAGCTGTCGTATGATTACCGGACGCTCGGTCTGGGGTATGCGAACCTCGGGTCCATGCTGATGGTGATGGGCATTGCCTACGACAGTGAAGAAGCGCGCGGTATTGCCGGTGCCATCACGGCCATCATGACCGGTATCTCCTATAAAACCTCTGCGGAAATGGCCGGCGTTCTCGGGCCTTTCCCACGGTTTGAGGAAAACAGGGAAGATATGCTGCGTGTGATGCGCAACCACCGCCTCGCCGCCTATGATGCGGATGAATATGAACAACTGCAGATTAAACCCCTCGGCATCAAGGCCAAATATTGTCCTGACTACCTGCTGACAGCTGCTACCAAGGCCTGGGATGAGGCCGTACAGCTGGGTGAAAAATATGGTTATCGCAATGCCCAGTCAACCGTTATCGCACCTACCGGAACCATCGGCCTGGTGATGGACTGCGACACCACCGGAGTAGAGCCGGATTTTGCGCTCGTAAAGTTCAAAAAATTGTCTGGTGGCGGTTATTTCAAGATCATCAACCAGTCTGTTCCTGCCGCGCTGAAGCATCTCGGGTACAACCAGAAGGAGATTGAAGCTATTGTGAAATATGCCGTGGGTTCCGGTTCTTTTGCCGCGGCACCCTGTATCAATCACCAGACGCTGAGTGAAAAGGGCTTCATTGCGGAAGAGATCAAAAAACTGGATTCGGCCGTTGCTGCCGCCTTTGAAATCGGATTCGTATTCAATGTATACACGCTGGGTGAAGAATGCCTGCAACGCCTGGGATTCAAACCCGAACAGTATTTCAATTTTGAGTGGAGCCTGCTGGAAGCACTGGGCTTTACTGAAAAAGAAATAGAAGTGGCCAACGATTATGTATGCGGCACCATGACAGTGGAAGGTGCCCCCTACTTAAAAGATGAGCACCTGCCCGTTTTTGACTGTGCCAACAAATGTGGAAAAAAAGGAGAACGCTACATCCATGCGCATGGACATATCCGCATGATGGCGGCCACCCAGCCTTTTATCAGCGGCGCGATTTCCAAGACCATCAATCTGCCCAATGAAGCGACTATTGATGAGATAGCCGATGCCTATATGCTGAGCTGGCAACTGGGACTCAAGGCCTGTGCTTTGTACCGCGACGGCTCCAAACTGTCCCAACCGCTGAGCAACAAATCCGAAAAAAAGAAAAAGACCGAAGAAACAGAAAGCAATGCAGCACAGCTTGCCGAAAACAGTCCCGCCACAAATTCCAACATCGTTGACCTGAGCAAACTCACCGTGCAGGACCTGCTTGAGGAAGTACAAAAACGTGTACAATCTTCCCCTGACACCAAGTTGAAACGTGCCCTGGCAACCATCGTAGAACGCAGGACACTGCCGGCCAAGCGTCGCGGATTTACACAAAAGGCTAAGATCAACGGACAGGCCATATTCCTGCGTACCGGGGAATATGCCGACGGAACCGTAGGTGAGATCTTTATTGATATGGCCAAGGAAGGCGCCACCATGCGCAGCATGTTGAACTGTTTTGCCATCGCCATTTCCATCGGACTTCAATATGGGGTACCCATGGAAGAATTTGTAGAAAAGTTTGTGTTTACCCGGTTTGAACCCTCCGGGATGGTGGATCATCCCAATATCAGGAGTACTACCTCCATCGTGGATTTTATATTCAGGGCACTGGCCTACGAATACCTTGGAAGAACAGACCTGGTACATGTACTGGACAAACCCGAGGTGGGCAATACCGGCTCCGACGACTGGGACGAAATTTCTACTACGCTGGAGTATGAAAAAAAAACACCTGAATTAAGTGATGTCAGGGTGGTTGCAAAAGCTGCCGGCAGCGCCGGTGGAACACAGGCGGCAAAAACACAGAAAGCAGGTGCGGTAAGGGTGGAAAGCGGACTCGATGCCCTGAACGCCGCTGCCAAAAGCATGCAGAGTGATGCGCCGGCCTGCAACACCTGCGGGCATATAACCATACGCAGCGGAACCTGCTATAAATGCCTGAATTGCGGCAATAGCATGGGCTGCAGCTGATACATAAAAAAACACGTTTAAAACGGCTTCAGGCGGTTTTTAAACGGTTAAAATAACCTTGGACGGTTTTACTTATACTTTGCATCCGCTCATTTCCATGAGCGGATTTTTTTTAATCAGTACCGGATTTTCCAAAAATTGGAATACAAATGCGGGGATTTGGTCGTGGGGACACAGTTGGTCCGGTCCTAGGTATTTTTCCTTATTTAAATCCCGACTTTACGGTATTGGCAAGAAAATTGTTTCAGGTACACAGCAATTTTAACACTGTATAACCGTTATTTTTATTCTAATCGCGTAACCTAAAAAGAAAACCATGAAAAAGATCCTTGCTCTAATCCTACTGGTTTCAGTTTTGTATGCTTGTAACAGGTCAGTTACACCTTATGAAGCAGCTTCTCACCATTATAGTCATTGCAGGGATATGAGATAAAACCCGACCTGTTTGAAGGCCGAGGTTTTCAAATTGAAATGACAACCCGGCCCGCAGGCAGAAAGGTTTCAGGCAGAAGAGGACCGGCTATAGCCCCAACCAACATCGAAACGGTATTTCTTAAGCAGCTGTCATTTTTGGTGACAGCTGTTTTATTTTAATCTTACTTTTACTGCCTCAATACCGAACCGATGACGATTCACTTCGGGTATGATAAAAAACAGGTACTGCAGGCGCTCAGATATCATTTTATTACAAGGCCGGAGATCAAGATTTTGCTCATTGTTGTGAACG
Organism: Puia sp.; assembly: GCA_035499675.1. GTDB lineage: Bacteria > Bacteroidota > Bacteroidia > Chitinophagales > Chitinophagaceae > Puia. Next base: position 8,285 of record DATJYH010000005.1, on the reverse strand, counting down.
TTTTTACGGTCATCTCTGCCATCCTGGTCTATATCCATAAAATACAACCACTCTCCTTCCTCATATTTTCCTTTTTATGGTTCCTGTTGCTGATCACCGTGTGGAAGCTATTGCCCACAAGCATCTATAAAAAATCACTCACCTTCCAGGATCATTTTACCATGAACATCGAGGATAGGGAAGTGGTGCTGGAAACACACCAGGGAGCCCATGCCTGGCAATGGAGAGAATTCAGCAGCTTCATGGAAAGTCCTTATTTTTTTCATCTCTATTTCAACAGCCGGTCTTTTTTCCTGGTGCCGAAGGATGCGTTCAAGGGTCTTCCGGAACTACAGGAGGCCAGGAGTTTGCTGCGCAGCAAGATCAGGAAATGAACTTTATTTAAAGAGGTTCTTTCGGTGCTTCTGTGGCCATTCGAAAGTTGCCACAGGGGCACTGAAGAATAGATGATGAATCAATAAATTAGTACCCTGTAATTTATTTCGGCTTGTATTTACCCTCGTCAAATATCGTCTTCGCAGGGGTAGTCATCAGTTGTTGCGCACTGATTCCGGGATGATCGGCTTCGTATTTGTTGACGATCTGCCAGCCCACCCATTGGCCAATGTTTCCGGGCGAGGCATCCGGCATGCCCTGGGTATTGGGTCCTTCGCCGATATAGTTTTTGATGATGTCCTGGTCAATGGTAAAAAGATCTCCCTGTAAAAAGAAATTCCAGATGAGCCCTTCATTGGTCCTGCACCAGTTCAATTGTCTTTGCGTGAAACCGGTTTTCAGGCTGTCTGGCGTTTCGGGCAGTAATTTGTCGAGCAGCCACCAGTATTTTCCCTTTTCAACCATCTGTTCAATCAATGGCCTGTTGCCACTCTGGTCGGGGAAGATATCCTCTTCAATGGCCTTGATACAATTGGGAGTGATATACGCAGGTTCAAAACGACGCGAAAGATAATCAGGATACATGTCGTGCCCCTGCGGGCTATTATAAAAAGAAAAATTGCCGCCCGCATACAGTTGTAAGCCGATAGCCAGGGTGTACCTGGTGATGGCAACACCCGGGGCGTCAAAGGGACCGATAAAGCTGACCACTTTTGGCGGAAGCTGGTAATTCGGGAAATAATATTTCACGAACCGGAAGCCCTGTCTCAATTCATTTTCCAACCGGCTGAGATCCCGGAATTTCAACGACAACGAATCCCTGACCGGCAGGTAACTTACCAAAAACTGCCGGGCACCCAGGAAAGCAGCCTGGTTGCTGTCGGAGGGCAGGCCCACCCCGAGGATATTGACCAGAAAATCGCTGGTGAAATAAGGGAATTCATGATTGAGCTGGTAAAGTCCAATGGGAATGTTGTTGCTGTCGATTGAAAAAAAAGCCTGGTCAAATCGTTCAATCTTTACCGTGACGGGGATCCTGGATACATCGGGAATCTTCTTTCCATCCTTACAGGCAAACATGCCCGTCAGCAGGATCAGCGGAAGCATTTTTTTCATGGCTTATCAACGATAAAGTGTGCAAATTAGTGCGAATGCCTGAACCCGCTGCCATCTTTTCTTCTGCTCAGGAACAACGGCCTTTTCATGCATTGACGTAAATTTGCCGTATGAAAATTGTTCTGGTCCAGCAAAATTATCACATCGGGAATTTTGAATACAATGCGGACAGGATCATTGCGGCGATAAAACGGGCAAAAAAAGAAGGGGGGGACCTGGTGGTTTTTACGGAACTGGCCGTGTGTGGATATCCTCCGCGCGATTTCCTGGAGTTCGAAGATTTTATTTGTAAATCCTATGAAACGATCGACCGGATCCGCGAAGAGGCTGACAGCATCGGGGTGATCGTCGGCGGACCGGTAAGAAACCCCGACCCACTGGGCAAGAGTTTGTTTAACGGCGCCTGGCTGCTACACGAAAAACAAATCAGGGGAATAGCACATAAAACCTGTCTGCCCACCTACGATGTATTTGATGAGTACAGGTATTTTGAACCGGCCTTTACCTGGAAGGTGCTTGGTTTTAAGGGAGCAAAAATCGCCCTCACCATCTGCGAGGACATCTGGAACCTGGGCGACAATCCACTCTACCGGATTTGCCCCATGGATCAGCTGATGGATCAACGGCCCGATATCATGATCAACATTTCCGCCTCTCCCTTTGACTATGATCACGACGATGACCGGAAAGAAGTGGTCAGGGCCAATGTGCTCAAGTATAAATTGCCCATGTTTTACTGCAACGCCGTAGGATCCCAAACTGAGGTAGTATTCGACGGCGGCAGCCTGGTATATGATGCAGCGGGGAACCTGGTGCAGGAGATGAAGTATTTTGAGGAAGACTTCGCAATGGTGGAGTGGGCAGATGACAGTTTACAGATGACAGATAGGATTAGTGCCGTCAACCGTCAACCGTCAACTGTCAACTTCGACAAAGAGATGAGGGTCTCCAAAATCACAGACCCCAATGCCATCATCGGATATCTCACCAGCGAAAAAAACATCAGCCAGATACATGATGCGCTGATACTCGGGATCAGGGATTATTTCAGAAAAATGGGATTTGAAAAAGCGATCCTGGGCAGCAGCGGCGGGATTGATAGCGCGGTAACTCTGGCGCTGGCCTGCGAGGCGCTGGGCAAAAAACACGTAAGGGCGGTGCTGATGCCTTCGGCCTTTTCTTCCGGACATTCTGTGGAAGATGCCAGGCAGTTATCAGAAAATCTGGGCAACCCCTATGACATCATCCCCATACATGAAATTTACGAGTCCTTTTTGCAGGCTCTGCAACCGGTTTTTAAGCAACTGCCCTTTGGATTGGCGGAAGAAAATATCCAAAGCCGCACAAGGGGCAATTTACTCATGGCCGTCGCCAATAAATTCGGGTATATATTGCTGAACACCTCCAACAAAAGCGAACTGGCCACGGGTTATGGTACGCTGTATGGAGATATGGCCGGCGGACTGAGCGTACTCGGCGATGTATACAAAATGCAGGTATATGCGCTGGCCAGGTATATCAATCGCAGCAAAGAAAATATCCCCCTGAATATTCTCGAAAAAGCGCCCTCAGCTGAATTACGTCCGGGACAGAAAGACAGCGACAGCCTGCCGGAATACGATGTGCTCGACAAAGTATTGTATCAATACATCGAACGCAGGCAGGGACCAAATGAGATTATCGGGCTGGGAATCGATGAAGCGCTGGTCAGGAGGGTACTGAAACTTGTCAACAGCAACGAATACAAAAGAAACCAGTTCTGTCCCATCATCCGCGTAAGCTGCAAAGCCTTTGGCATAGGCAGAAGAGTTCCCATTGTTGGGAAATACCTTTCCTGATCAGGTGGTGATCAACGTTTGTTATGGATGTTTCAGGTAGAGGTTGACCGGTACGGTCAAATTACCAGATACCGTTACCTGTGTCAGCAGGTGCAATTGCGTACTCGTTAAACTGGTGATGGTAATGCTGCCCCCGAAACTGGCAAATAGTGTATCAGACGAGGTGAGCATGTTTTCCTGCGAGTTGAAAGCCCATGTAAAAGTAACAGGTTTGGTATTGCTGGTATCGCACTTGAGTGGTCCCTGCACTTCGGTGCCGGTGCCATCGCTCTTGAAATACAGCGTATCTTCCTTCTGGCAGTCCTTGATGGTACCGGGGGGAAGAGCATAGACGATTGTGCCGCTGTTGTCAGCTCCAACACCTGCCGTGTCGTAGATCCAGGGACCTGCGGTAATCAGCTTCATATTGGCGTCCTCGTTGTTGTTATTGCCGTTGTTGGACGAACCGCTTTTGCTACAGCCGGTGGTCATATACAAAATGGAGGCAGGCAGCAAAAAAACAATAAAAAAGGTTTTTTTCATGGCACTTTGTTTCATGATAAGATAACAGGAATACCAGTCATTTATTGTATCCCCGGATGGCAAACAGGATAGATAATATCCATATTTATACCGGGAATAGTCCCGGAAAGGGATTTATAAGCAAAAATGGGCCTTTTTTGACCCTCAATGGGTGAAGGCAATGATATAGCGGACGTCGCTGCCTGCAAGGGTTTCATCGTGGTAAATCTCCAGGTGGGAGTCGGTCAGGGTTTTGATCCTGAAGTATTGTTCTTCAAAGTAAATGCTGCTATCATGATTTTCGAGGAGCCATGTAAAAGGCAGGGAGGGAGGATCAGAAGGATCGCATTTGATGCGCCCGCTCTGGAAAACGCCGCTGCCGTCGGGTCGGAAAATGGTGAGGTCATCCTTCTCACAATCTGATACGCGCGAATCCAACACATCGATATAGCCGTCCTCGTCTGAATCAAATCCCATTTTTTCATATTTCCACGCCGCCCGGGTGAGCAGGGCGGTTTTTTCATCAGCACCGTTTTTTGCCCGGCAACCCGTCATAACAACGGCAGTAATCAGGACCAGGCGTAGCAGGGGAATTGCAGCGATATTCATAACCTCGTTTTGACATGTAGCATCAGCGCCAGGTTTAAAACTATTATAAAAAAAGTTTATTGTGTCCCGGAAAGCCGTTAACGAAGTAATTTGGCCCCCGTTTTGGTAAACTTGGTAAAGAACTTGCCTTGTGAATTCGTATTTTGCGACAATATTTCGTTTATGCTATATACCGCGGATGATATCCAACAATTGAATGAAAAGATCCAGTACCAATGCTCTTTTATTGACCGGCTCCGTGATGAAGTGGGCCGTGTTATTGTAGGTCAGCAATACATGCTCGACAGGTTGCTGATTGGGTTGCTCAGCAACGGGCATATATTGCTTGAAGGTGTACCCGGGCTCGCCAAAACACTGACCGTAAAATCATTGGCGCAGGCCGTACACGCCAAATTCAACCGGATCCAGTTTACTCCGGACCTGTTGCCCGCGGATGTCATCGGGACCATGATCTTTAACCAGCAACGCAACGAATTCGTGGTCCGCAAAGGCCCCATCTTTGCTCACTTCCTGCTGGCTGATGAAATCAATCGTGCCCCGGCCAAAGTGCAAAGTGCCCTGCTGGAAGCCATGCAGGAACGGCAGGTAACACTTGGCGACACCAGCTATAAACTGGAAGAACCCTTCCTTGTGCTTGCCACCCAAAATCCGCTGGAACAGGAGGGAACCTACCCACTGCCTGAAGCACAGCAGGACCGCTTTATGATGAAGGTGATCGTGGATTATCCCAGCAAACAGGAAGAGCAACTGATCATCCGGCAAAATGTGCAGGGGTTGCAGGTGGAACAGGTGGAGCATGTGGTGACCATACAGGAAATTCTGCAGGCCCGTGATCTTTGCAGGCAGGTGTATATGGATGAAAAGGTTGAATACTACATCATAGACATCGTTTTTGCCACCCGAACACCGGATAAATATAAGCTCGAAAAACTCAAACCACTGATCGCCTATGGCGGGTCTCCCCGCGCCAGCATCAATCTCGCACTGGCGGCCAAGGCCAATGCCTTCCTCAACCGGCGCGGTTATGTCATTCCGGAAGATGTCCGCACGATTGCCAAAGATGTACTCCGTCACCGTCTTGGCCTCACCTACGAAGCCGAAGCTGAAAATGTAAAGGTTGAGCACGTGATTGATGATGTGCTGAGGGTGATTGCTGTGCCGTGAGAAGTTTACAGATGGCAGACGGATATTTAACAACCTAAAACCTTTCTTATGACAAATTACAAACATTTACAAGCGTGGAAGAAATCCATGCGGCTGGTAAAAGACATTTATATACTTGTTAAGTCGTACCCAAGGGAAGAACAATTTGCCGTGGCGGCACAAACAAAAAGAGCTTTTATTTCCGGGCTTTGCAATATTGCGGAGGGTGCCGGCAGAAATCAAAAAAAGATGCAATCCGGTTTCTGCATATTGCCAGGGGTTCGCTTTATGAATTGGAAACCTTATTAAATTTTTGCTGTAATGGTAGATATGTTAACCGAAGAGGGATTTGCATCCAATTTCATTGCGAGTGATGAATGCCGCAGAATCCTTAACGGCTTGATCACATACCAGGAGAAAAATCGAACAAAGTAATGCCAAACCATCCGTCTGTCATCTGTCAACTGTCATCTCAGTAGCATCATGCTGACAACAACAGAAATACTAAAAAAAGTCCGCGAGCTGGAGATCAAAAGCAAAAGGCTTACCCGGCACATTTTTACCGGGGAATACCATAGTGCTTTTAAGGGCAGGGGCATGAGTTTCCGCGAGGTTCGGGAATACTACCCGGGTGATGACATCCGGTTCATTGACTGGAACGTCTCGGCACGTTTTAATCATCCCTTCAGCAAATTGTTTGAAGAGGAACGCGAGTTGACCATGATGCTGTTGGTGGATGTCAGCGCCAGCTCGCTGTTTGGGACCATTCATGCCAGCAAAAAAGAACTGATCACCGAAATCTGCGCAGTGCTCGCGTTTTCGGCGATCAACAACAATGATAAAGTAGGGGTTATTTTTTTCAGCGATAAGATAGAAAGGTATATCCCGCCCAAAAAAGGCAGGGAGCATGTGCTGTACATCGTCAGGGAATTACTGACCTCGGAACCAAAAAGAAAAAGGACCAGCATCAGCGAAGCCATCCGCTTTTTCAACAATTCAACGCGGCAGAACAGCATCGCGTTTATATTGAGTGATTTCCTGGATGAAAAATTCGAGGATGCGTTGAAGGTGGCGGGGAAAAAGCATGACCTCATCGGCATCAAGGTGTACGACAAAATGGATATGCAGCTGCCGGAAGCCGGTATGCTGGAAGTGGAGGATGCTGAAACGGGCGCTATGCGATGGGTGGATACACATGACTACCTGGTGCGCTCGAATTACCAACAATATTTTTTTGCATTCACTGAATATTGCAAAAATGTTTTCCTGAAAGCCGGATGCGACCTGCTGCACATGCGGACGGATGAAGACTATGTTAAAATACTCCAGAAATTTTTTATTGGTAGAAATCGTCCGGCCTGATACATGACAAGATTCCTTCCACATATTGTATGGACCATGGTATTATCGGCTTCAGGGCTGCATGTATTCGCGCAGCAGGATCTCTATGTAAAGGCCGGCACGGACAAGGATACCATCCTCATCGGTGAGCCCATCCACCTCCTGCTCGAGGCCAAAGTTCCCCTGGGTTCGTCGGTCCGCTGGTTTTCGGCCGACAGCCTTCCGCATTTTGATTTTGTTGAAAAAGGAGCGATGGATTCGGTAGACGAAACCGACGGAAAACTTTTTCGCCAGCACCTGGTGATTACCAGCTTTGACTCAGGCACCCATTATATTCCGCGCCTGGAGGTGCTGGTTAACAACCAACCGCAGTTTTCCGATTCCATCCGCGTGGAAGTGGCCTATTCAAAATTTGATCCCAGGCAGGATTACCACGATATCAAGGATATCCTGGAGCTGACGAATCCCTATGTAAAATACCTGCCCTGGTCCCTGTTGGCACTTACCTTGCTTTCGGTAGCGGGACTTATCTATTTTACATCTAAGGAGCGGCTGCCCGGAGCCGTTATACCGGCGGCGGACGAGACCCGGCTAACGCCGTTTGAGGAAGCCATGCGGTTGTTGGAAGAGCTGAAGAAAAAGGACCTGCTGCGCAGCGGACAGGTAAAAGCCTATTATACTTCGTTGAACGATATCCTGCGGTTATTTGTATTGCGCAAGTTGCAGATGGCCAGTATGGAAAAAACAAACGATGAGCTGATCCTTCAATTGCGGCAGTTGCCAATGGATGGCGCCCATTTTTCACAACTGGCAGAGGCCCTGCGCATGAGTGATTTTGTAAAGTTTGCCAAGTATCGCCCGGATGATGTCAACAACGAAAAGAATTTTGGCGTCATCGAGGGTTCGATACGATTGTTAAATGAAATAACCAGTTAAGTGTTGTACGATTGGTTCAAACATATCAGTTTCGCCTACCCGGTGTTTTTCGCAGGGTTTCTCTTATTGCCCCTGATGGTGTACTGGTACCTCGAAAAGGGTCTGCGGGCCCAGGGAGCGGTACTGGTGTCTACGGGCAGAAGTTTTGGAACCGCCAGATCGTGGAAAAGCGTGTTCCGGCATGCGCTGCTGGCGCTGCGGCTGCTGGCAGTGAGTTGCCTGGTCATTGCATTGGCACGTCCGCAGATCAGGAATGATGAGCAACTGACCAGTGGTGAGGGAATTGATATTGTTCTTTGCCTGGATATCAGTGGTAGTATGCTGGCAACGGATTTTACGCCCAACCGGATGGAAGCTGCCAAGAATGTGGCCTCGGAATTCATCGACGGGAGACCAGCCGACCGCATCGGCCTGGTTATTTTTTCG
>DATJYH010000004.1:0-5324 GCA_035499675.1 Puia sp. | reverse complement strand
AGTTGAAACAGGAAGAGTCTACTGTAGCCACTCCGGGAGCCGCACCAGCAGCCGGTGCAGCCCAGCCCGCCGCAACCCCAGCTGCCGCTGCTCCCGCGCCCAAGAAATAAGCGCCCGGCAACAAGAATTTCAAGCCTGGTTAGTATTAACCAGGCTTTTTTCAATCCCAGCCGGTTTTGCGAAATCATTTACATTTGATCTTTATGTCGAAATTTTTAATAGCCGGCCTGGGGAATATCGGGGCTGAATATGCCGGAACCCGCCACAACATTGGATTTGACGTGGTGGACATACTGGTCCAAAAACATGGCGGCCGGTTTGTGATCGACAGGCTTGCTGCAGTGGCGTCAATAAAATATAAGGGCACTGTCATGGTATGCATCAAGCCCACTACCTATATGAACCTGAGCGGAAGGGCCGTGAAATACTGGATGGACAAGGAAAAAATCACCGTGGATCATACACTGGTCATTGCCGACGATATTGCATTGCCTCTGTCCAAGCTTCGGTTACGCCCGGGAGGAAGTGCGGCAGGACATAACGGATTGAGAAGTGTGGAAGAAGCCCTGGCAACCGAAAATTATCCGCGGCTGCGATTTGGCGTGGGAAATGATTTTCCCAAGGGGCGACAGGTGGAATATGTGCTGGGAAGATGGAAGGAATCCGAACTGCCCCTGGTCAGAATAAAGGCCGAAAAATGCGTGGATTTGATAGAAACCTGGGTATTTTCAGGCCTGGAAAAGGCCATGAATGAATACAATAAATTAGAGATAACTCTATGATTTGTACCTGAGAATCTTTATTTTAGCGTAGTTATTCGTTCTTATAGACCCCTCTAAGATACCTATTTTGATATTCAATATGCCTATGTAAAGTACCTGGAGCCTTTTCAGGCTTTTTTGAAAACTAAACAAGAATTTTCTATTTAAACCCTTATTGAATATGAAAATATTCTGCGTTGGTCGTAATTACGTTGCCCATGCCATAGAGCTAAATAACGAGGTTCCTGATGAGCCTGTTATTTTCATGAAACCCAAAAGCGCTTTACTCCAGGCGCATACTCCTTTCTATTATCCCGAATTCACCAATGAATTGCATTACGAGTGTGAGCTGGTATTGCGGATATCCAAAAACGGAAAATACATCCAGGACAGATTTGCCAGTAAGTATTACGATGCTGTTACGGTGGGGATCGACTTTACTGCCCGCGACATCCAGAACGAGCTAAAGGAAAAAGGATTGCCCTGGGAAAAAGCCAAGGCCTGGGATAATTCAGCCGCCATCGGCAAATGGATACCGTTGCAAAACATCAAGAACAAGAAAGACGTTAACTTTTGCCTGTATAAGAATAAAGAACTCGTGCAGCAGGGAAATTCCGGGTTAATGATCAACAGTTTTGACAAAGTGGTGGCCTATATTTCCACTTATTTTTCGGTCAATATCGGCGACCTGGTTTTTACCGGCACTCCGGCGGGTGTGGGTGAGTGCGTGGTGGGGGATGAACTGGAGGGATTTATTGAGGATGAAAGTCTACTCTCTGTTGAAATTAAATAACTGATACCTGTTACCCGGGAATGCATCATGCCGAAGGGGCAGGCCCGCTACAGAGCGGATTATTTTGATTGCCTGCGAACATGACCCATCCTGATATTTTATTAAAAGCATACAAGTTGATGTGCATCGCGAAGAGTATGGCATCAACGTATGAACAGAACCGCAACGTCTGCAAATACGTGCATTCGGTGTCCCGCGGCCATGAAGCCATCCAGCTCGCTACGGCATTTCATCTTCACCCGGAAGATTTTGTAAGCCCCTACTATCGGGACGAAAGCCTGTTGCTGGGTCTGGGGTTCAGCCCTTACCAGCTGATGCTGCAACTGCTGGCAAAAAAAGACGATCCCTTTTCAGGAGGACGCGAATATTATTCCCATCCCAGTTATAGAGGACCTGACCGGCCTACCATCATTCACCAGAGCAGTGCCACCGGCATGCAGGCCATCCCTGCCACGGGTATTGCCCAGGGGATAAGCTGGCTCGAGAAAACGGGTTATGAAACCCTGGGTCGGCAAAAGCCCGAATTGCCGCCCGTGGTGGTTTGTTCCATGGGAGATGCCAGTATTACCGAGGGCGAAGTGAGCGAAGCATTCCAGTTCGCCGTGTTGAAAAAATTACCGGTGATTTACCTGGTGCAGGATAATCGCTGGGGCATCAGCGTTACTGCAAAGGAAGCACGGGCCATGGACGCTTATGAATATGCCGGAGGTTTTCCAGGCATGGGCAGGCTGCGGCTGGATGGCAGTCGTTTTGAAGAGAGTTATTATAACATGCAGCAGGTGATCGCACACGTGAGGAGGACCAGGGGCCCCTTCCTGGTACAGGCCAGCGTGCCGCTGCTGGGTCACCATACCAGCGGCGTGCGGATGGAGTTCTACCGCGGGGAGGAAGACCTCGAAAAACACCGTGCGGAAGATCCCGGCCCCAAACTCAGAAAGCGCCTGCTGGAAACCGGTATGTCAGAAGAACAGCTGCAACAGATGGAAGTTCATGCATCCATTTATGTGGCGGACCAATTTAAGGAAGCCATTCAGGCGGCTGAACCGGACCCGGGCGGCGTATCCGATTTTGTTTACTTACCCACACCCATAACCGAAGAAGCGGGCGAAAGAAATCCTGGGGGAAACGAAAAAACGCTCATGGTGGATGCCGCCCTGCATGCTATCCGGGAAATCATGGAAGAATATCCCGAAGCCATTGTATATGGCCAGGACGTGGGCCGGCGGCTGGGTGGCGTATTCAGGGAAACCGCTACGCTGGCTGAAAGATTTGGAGATCACCGGGTATTTAACATGGCCATCCAGGAGGCCTATATCATCGGTTCCACGGTAGGCATGAGTGCCCTGGGGCTAAAACCCATCGTGGAAGTACAGTTTGGTGACTATATCTATCCCGGTTTCAATCAACTGGTCACCGAGATTTCCAAATCCTGTTACCTGAGTTGTGGCAAGTTCCCGGTTCAAACAGTGATCCGCGTGCCGGTAGGAGCATACAGCGGAGGCGGCCCCTATCACAGCGGAAGCATCGAGACCACGCTGCTATCGATAAAAGGTATAAAAGTTGTTTATCCCTGCAATGCCGCTGATATGAAAGGCTTGATGAAGGCGGCATTTCTTGATCCCAATCCTGTGCTGATCCTCGAACACAAGGGCCTGTACTGGAGCCGGGTCGCGGGTACCGAGGAAGCAAAAGCTGTTGAACCGTCAAAGGACTATATTATACCATTGGGGAAGGGGCGGATCGTGCTGGAGGCGGAACAGGATGCCGTTCAGCAGGGGGAAAGTTGTTGCGTCATCACCTATGGCATGGGCGTATATTGGGCCAGGGCGGCGGCCGCTGATTTTCCCGGCCAGATTGAGATCCTCGATCTTAGGACGCTGTTTCCACTGGATGAGGAACTGCTGTATGCTACGGTCCGGAAACATGGGAAATGCCTCGTGCTGACGGAAGAGCAGCAAACCAATTCATTTGCCGAGGCACTGTCGGGAAGGATCGCGAAGCAATGTTTCGCCAGCCTGGATGCGCCGGTGGAGGTGCTGGGGGCATTGGACCTTCCGGCCGTTCCTATGAACGCCGCCCTGGAGCGGGCCATGCTGCCGGGCGCAACAGCTGTTGCAGAAAAATTAAGGAAATTGCTGATGTATTGAAGGAATATTTATTTTTAGGAAGTGATTTACGGGCAGTCATGCCTTGCCATATATCTCAATTTAATGCTTTATGAAAAAGATGTTGATTTTGACGATGTTGCTGTCAGGTCTGCTTTGTTGCAAAAGACAGCTTTCAAAAGAGGAAACCGTCCGGGAACTTAAAACTGCCATGCAGAAGTACCTTATGACTACCTCTAAATTCGATTCTACCAAGATTAAATTTGATATAGAAGACATCAATTATTTCGAAGACGCACAGAAGTATAACTGTGAATTCAAAGTGCGGATGCGGCTGAACAACAGCATTGATACCACAGGCATGATGGCGGCTACTATTTCAAAGGATTTTACTACGGTAAAGAGAAGATTTTAGCTGTCGAGGTTTCCCCATTATCTCACCAAAAGGGAGACGCACGGATGTGTCACGGTAAAGGTCAGCCTATGTTTACCAGGGAAACCCGACAGGTCGTCATATCAACCTTGCCATTGTTGATTTTCAAGGTGCCAATCCCCCAACAAAAAGGTATCGTTTTTCTGAAAACCCCCGAATTGTTTTTGGGGATTATCCAATGACACAGGGTTGATCGGGCGGAGAGAAAGTTTCGCAAAACTATAAGAAATTTGAGCTTATTACGGTTCACACTGCAAGGAGGTCTTTCGCTACAAATGCATATTTGAATGAAGTTCCGACTATTTCAATTATGAAAATTACTGGTCATAGGACGGAGAAAGCATTTTTGAAATATATTAAGATAAGCCAGGAGGATAATGCCAACAAATTACTAAACCACCCTTTTTTTAATTGAAAAACCTAATAATTAGTTTAGCATTAAAAAATAAAATAGGGTGTTTTCATTTAAATTCATTGGTTAGTTATAATCTCCGATCTGAGTCTCAAGGGGATGAAATTAAATGTCTTCCGAGGTATGGAAAGATGGAATAAATACAATCCATCTGAAGCTGCTGCAAAACAGCTGTGAATTAAGGTTATCGAGATTTGTAATTCTTGCCATTTTTATTAATTTGGCGTCACCGAAGAATAAATTACAGCCAAGACAATTACAGAATTCTAATCAGCATATGATGCGGCTAGATCAGGTCGTTGGCGGGATCATAAAATCACTCATTTTCATGGTTAAATACCCACCCTTAATTATCGCAGTTTGCATTTTGCTGTCGTGTTCAAACAATAATCAGGCTGTTAACTTACAAGAAGGTATAAAATCCGACACTTCAGCTAAAGCAACAGCAATCTTGTTTTCTTATCCGGAAATAATAGACAGCTCACACATCGTAATATATCCTCTTATTTTGGAAAGGACTTCTTATGGGAGTGGTATTTCAAGTAGTTATGGCGGAGAAAGAACTACTTATTGGAATTTGATTTTTTACAATACCGACGACAAGACGCAAAAACTATTAACAAAGGACAAAAGAATTATCATCACTTCCATGAAGAGTAATGACAAATCCTCGACTTCATCAGATTACCGTTGGAGCGAGGGAATAGATATTTATGAGAATCATATTTTTTATGAAGTAGTGTCAAAAGATTTTAATCAAAACAATTATTTAGATATTAATGACCCTACATACTTGTATGTGTCTGACAAAAAGGGGAAT
>DATJYH010000003.1:0-5575 GCA_035499675.1 Puia sp. | reverse complement strand
GTGTTCCAACCTATTACAATATTACACTCAGCGGCACCATCACCACTGCCCAATGGAACGGGTCATCAGGTGGTGTCACAGTGATCAATGCAGTAAACCAGTTAAATATGAACTCCGCCACTGTAACGGCGCTCGGCATGGGATTTAGAGGCGGAGGTGGAGTCAACTATAATGGACAAGCAGGTGCGAAGAAAACAGACTATATGACATTGTCGACCCAAACTTCCAACGGTAGTAAGGGTGAAGGGATAGCAGGTACCCCGCGTTTTATAAACACCTATATCGGCGGCATATATGCTGTTCAAGACAACGGTGCCGCCAACGAGGGTTATCCCAACGGCAGCTTTTCGCGTGGAGCCCCTGGAAATGCTGGTGGTGGAGGTACGGACTCAGATCCCACTGCCAACGACCAAAACTCAGGCGGTGGCGGTGGTGGTAATGGAAATGTGGGTGGTTATGGCGGAAATGGCTGGTCTTCATTTGGTGCCACAGGTGGTCGTGGTGGTATGATGTTTATGAACCAAACAAGTCCCTACCCTGTATACTACAGCCCTTCAAGACTGATAATGGGTGGTGGTGGTGGCGCCGGAACGATAAATAATGGTACAGGCGTACCAGCTAATGGACCTGCTGCAAGTGGTGTATCAGGTGGAGGAATTATAATTATTAATGCTACAGCTATCATCGGCAACGGCACGATTGATGCCTCAGGGGCTAGCGGTTCAGCCAATATTGCCATCAGCCCACAAATTGATGGAGCGGGTGGAGGTGGCGCAGGAGGAAGCATTTTGATCTATGCAAATAGTGGACATGCAGGGATTACAGCCAATGCCATTGGCGGAAATGGCGGGTCAAACTATCCTGGACCGGCGTACGGTGCTACCGGGCACGGTCCTGGTGGTAGCGGAGGAGGTGGGGTTATATTTTCCAACGGTACCTTGAATGCTGCGTCCTCTGTCATGGGTGGACAGCCGGGTTATTCTTATGCCGTGGCTACATCGAGCCATTATGGTGCAGATAGTAGCTACCATAATGGAGCACTTACCCAAACATTTCCGGCCGCGCAGTTGCCTCCGAATATGACTACTTGTCAAATTTCGGTATTGGCCGTAAACCTCCTGAATTTTGATGCATCTTATGTTTCATCAAATACAGTTCTGGTTAGTTGGGCTACTGCCAACCAGGGTAACATTTCCAGTTTTGAGGTAGAAAGAAGCCTGGATGGAACCAACTATGCAGGCGTTGGTCAGGTTTCGGCCAGTCAATCAACCGATGAAACACACAACTATAGCCTGAATGATTACCTTACCGGCGTAAATGCCTCTGTCATTTATTATCGTCTTAAGATGACAGGCGCTGACGGAAACTTTAGTTACAGCAGGATCATCCCGGTTCGCCTCACCGGGTCCGACATGAAAATTTCCCTCTACCCGAACCCTGCTTCCGATTACGCTGTACTCAGTCTTTTCTCCGGCAGCAGCAGTACCGCTACGATGAGGTTGTTGGATAACTCAGGTAGACAGCTGATGATCCGTTCGTTCGGCCTGAACAATGGAAACAACAGCCTGCTGATTGATAAACTTTCTTCACTTCCGAAAGGGATTTATTTTGTACAGGTTTTTGTAGACAACACCCAGTACAACGAAAAGCTGGTGAAGAACTAGTAGATACAATCGTCGACAACACTTATAAACATTCAATGAATTGAAAGCATGCCTCCCGGCATGCTTTTTCATTCGTCAGACGACGGTCAAAACAGCCCCCTTTTACAGCGAATCATATTCTTCCAGCCTGTATCTTTGCCATCCCAAAAAGGAAGCATCATGAAAGTATTGAAGTTTGGCGGCACCTCCGTGGGAAAACCGGAGCGGATGCACCAGGTAAGCCAACTGATCACGAAAGACAAGGACAGGAAAATAGTTGTATTGAGTGCGCTTAGCGGCACTACCAATGCATTGGTCGAAATCGGTCATTCCATGGCCGGTGGAATGCGGGATGAGGCAAAACAACAGATTGAAAAACTCGAGAAACACTACCAGACGTTTATACGCGCGTTGCTGCAAACAGACGATGCCCATAAGAAAGCCCGGGCCATCCTGGCGGAACATTTTGAATTCCTCACCATTATTCTCCGGATTTCTTTTAGTGAAGCATTGAGCAAAGACATCCTGGCACAGGGTGAGTTGCTGTCTACCAAATTATTCAGTGTGTACCTGGAGGAAAAAGGCATTGATCATGTGCTCCTGCCCGCATTGGAATTCATGAGCATCGATATTCATGAAGAGCCGCAGATCAGCATGATCCGACCCAAACTCAACCAGCTTCTTCAAAAGCATAAAACAACCTCATTGTTCATTACACAAGGCTATATCTGCCGCAATGCGAAGGGCGAAGTAGACAACCTGAAAAGAGGAGGCAGCGACTACACGGCATCGTTGATCGCCGCCGCTGTGCATGCCACTGTTTGCGAAATCTGGACCGATATCGACGGAATGCACAATAATGACCCGCGCATCGTGGGCAAAACAGTCCCGGTAGTACAATTGAGTTTTGATGAGGCAGCTGAGCTTGCTTATTTTGGTGCCAAAATATTACACCCTACCTGTATCTGGCCTGCACAACAGGAGAATGTCCCTGTCAGGCTGCTTAACACCATGCAGCCGGATGCGCCGGGTACCGTGATCATGAAAGATGCAGGGTCATCCGGTGTAAAAGCGGTGGCCGCCAAGGATGGCATCATCGCCATCAGTATCAAGAGCAGCCGCATGCTGCTGGCCTATGGATTCCTGAGAAAAATCTTTGAAGTGTTTGAAAAGTACCGCACGTCGATCGACATGGTGACCACTTCCGAGGTGGCAGTTTCGCTGACAATCGACCAGGCGCAACATCTAAAAGATATTATAAAGGAATTAGAACCATTCGGCAGCATCGAGGTGGAGGACAACCAAAGCATTGTATCCGTGGTAGGAAATGAAATCGCCAAAACACCCGATATGATGAGAAAACTGTTTGAATCACTTGCGTCTGTTCCTGTGCGCATGGTGAGCTACGGGGGAAGCAAACACAATGTATCTTTACTTATTCCTTCTTCCTATAGAACGAAAACGCTTCAATTGCTGAACAAGGGCCTTTTTGGATTGGAGTAAGAGTGTAAAAGGGCTGAGGTTTAAAACCAACCAGGGCAAACCACTTATATGGAAAGCAAGACAAAAATAATCCTTTCACGTCCCTCGCAATGGATGAACCGCGCCCGGAGTTATAGTGTGTTCATCGACGGCAGCGAAGTGGGTAAAATCCGCAATGGATCCTCGGAGGAATTCCTGGTCAATCCCGGACAGCATGAGGTTTACTGCAAATTGGCCTGGTACAGCAGTCCTGTTTTTGCCCTTACTGTGGAGCCCGGTCGCGTTGAATATATCCGGGTAAAAAGCGGCATGAAATATTATTGGCCCTTATTTTTTGTGTTGGTTGTTGGGCTGATCATCAATCTTTTCTTCTCCAGGGAACCTGGTCAGCGACCCTCCTGGATCTGGGTCATCCAGCTGGTATTTATTCTGCCATCCATTCTTTACATGTTTTACTATCTTACCCTGGGAAGAAGAAACTACCTGAGGGTGGAGGAGGACAGGGACAATGTGTTTGCCTCCTGAGGTAGTCTGCTTGTAAGTTATGCAGGGATCCCCGGCGGACCAGCGTTTTCCGTAAGGGTTTATACATCAACCGTTATGAAGTGATCCACCCGTTTTTCTGCAGCCATTGCAACGCAAGATCCATCCATTTTACCTGGCTGGTGGGATTGTTCATCCCAAACCCATGCCCCCCTTTTTCAAACAGAAAGAGGTCCGCAGGTACATTATTTTTTCTAAGGGCTTCATAAAAAAGAAGACTGTTTTGGACCGGAACAACATCGTCGTCCTTTGCATGGACGAGGTAGCCGGGGGGAGTCTGGGAATTCACCTGCAGTTCATTTGAATATTCCCACATTTTTTGGGTCGATGGATCTTTTCCGATCAAATGATCTCTTGAACCCCGATGACAGATGCTGTCTGCGAAGCTGATGACGGGGTATACCAGGATCATGAAATCAGGACGCAGACTAATATTGTTTTTATTCCCGATCAGCACCTTGCTGAAATGTGTACCTGCGGTGGAAGCCAGGTGGCCGCCCGCAGAGAAGCCCATGATACCAACACGTTTTGGATCAATCTTCCAATCCGCGGCCTGCTCGCGCACCAGTTGTATCGCCCGCTGCGCATCCTGGAGCGGTCCAATCGACTTGTCAATCATCGTCTGGTCATCCGGCAGTCGGTATTTAAGTACGAACGCGGCAATTCCGGCATCGTTCAGTCTTTTTGCCACATCGTACCCCTCGTGACCCGCCGCTACGTCGGTATATCCCCCGCCCGGGCATACTACGATGGCGCAACCATTGGCCTTCTCTTTGGCTGGCAAAAACACGGTGAGGGTTGGCCGGGAAACTTTCCAGATGGTCAGGACATGACTGTCTTTGGTTATCTCGGAATACTCTTCATTCCTGACAGGCCTTGAGTTGGGGATGCTGTCGCTATACAGCGGGATCGTTTCCTGGGCAGTTGCCATACAACAGAGGTGAGTAATGAGAAAAAGAGATACGAACCTGCTCATGCCGGACCATTGAAGAATTAAAAATAGCTATTTTACCCGTGAAACTCACTGCGGAGTGACCAGGAACAGGGAATAAAATTTTTTTACCCAACTATCGCTTAATTTTAGCCGGAAAATGATTCGCTGAAATTACACAACTCGCCATTATGAAACACGCAGTAAAAGGAGTAGCCATTTTTCTATTTTTGGTAACGCAACAAGCCGTTGCGCAAAACGGCTGGGTCAGTTTGTTCGATGGAAAAACGTTGACCGGCTGGAAACGTATTGTGGGAGGTGCGGACTATACAGTGGAAGACGGGACCATCGTAGGAAGCACCGTGGTTAATTCCGGAAACTCCTTTCTGGTTACAGAAAAGGAGTTTGGCGACTTTGTACTGGAAATGGATGTTAAGATCGATGACACAACGGCCAATTCCGGTGTGCAGGTGAGAAGTCATTTTGACCCTGCCGGGCATCAGGGGAAAGGCCTCGTGTACGGGTGCCAGTTTGAGATCGATCCCTCCTCACGGAGATGGTCAGGTGGTATTTATGATGAGGGACGGAGAGACTGGCTTTACCCGACCTCACTTCATGCGGCGGCACAGGACGCATTTAAAGTAGGACAGTTCAACCACATCAGGATAGAATGCATCGGTCATGATATGAAGACATGGATCAACGGAGTGGCCATCGCCTATCTGGTGGATGCCATGGACAGCAGGGGTTTTATCGGTCTGCAGGTGCATGCGATCAGCAACCCGGCATTTGCAGGCGAAAAAGTGTATTTCAAAAATATCCGGATCAATACTGCGCATCCCGTCTCTGTGGCATTTCCCAAGGGTATCTATGTTATTAATACCATCCCCAATACGTTGAGTGATTATGAAAAAAGTAGCGGCTGGCAATTGCTCTTTGACGGAAAGACATCGAATGGCTGGATAGGGGCGTACAA
>DATJYH010000002.1:0-2876 GCA_035499675.1 Puia sp. | reverse complement strand
GCGATCAAGCAAAAATACCCGGACGCGGTATTGCTTTTCCGCGTCGGGGATTTTTATGAAACATTCGGGGAGGATGCCATCATCGCCTCACAGGTACTGGGGATCACACTGACCAAACGCAACAATGGCGCTGCAGCCTCCTCCGACCTGGCGGGATTCCCGCATCATGCCCTGGATACCTATCTTCATAAACTGGTCAAGGCGGGCTACCGGGTTGCTATATGCGATCAGTTAGAAGACCCCAAAGCCGCCAAGGGGATCGTGAAAAGAGGGGTAACGGAGATGGTTACCCCGGGAATTGCCACGCACGACAAACTCCTGGAGCATACCAGCAACAATTTCCTGGCTGCTGTTCATTTTGGCGAAAACAAACTGGGCATCGCCTTCCTGGATATTTCCACCGGGGAATTTTTTGTAGCCGAAGGGGACCAGGAATACATCGATAAACTGCTGCAGAGCCTCCGGCCTGCCGAGGTTATTTTTCAACGAAACCAGCAGAAACGATTCAAAGAATTGTTTGGCACATCCTTTTATACCTATACACTGGAAAGCTGGATCTTCGACGAAGCATTTGCTACAGAAAGCCTGCTCAAACAATTCCAGACGCATTCGCTGAAAGGATTTGGGATCGAAGCGTTGCACGAAGGCATCGTGGCCGCCGGGGCTGTACTGCATTATCTGAAAGATACCGAGCATCCCCACCTGGGTCATATCAGTTCCATACAACGGATCATGCAGGAAGACTACCTGTGGATGGACAAATTCACCATCCGGAACCTGGAACTTTTGGGAAGCCATCCCGTGAATGGCCAGGGGCTGCTGCAGGTCATGGACAATACCTGTTCTCCCATGGGCGCGCGCCTGCTCCGCCGATGGATCGTCATGCCCCTGAACAACCAGGGACTGATCAACGAACGACTCGAACTCGTGGCCTTTCTCATCCGCGAGGTTGACCTGCGGAACAAACTGCTGAGTCATATCAAACAATGCGGGGATGTGGAGCGATTGGTGAGTAAGATCCCGGTAAAAAAAATCAACCCCCGTGAAGTGATGCAAATCGCCCGGGGGCTGCAACACATCCGGGAAATCAAACAGCTCCTGGAAACGGCGGACAACGACTACCTGCACCGCCTGGCCGATGCGCTGAGCCCCTGCCCTTATATCGCAGAAAAAATTACCCGCGAGATCGTGGAAAATCCGCCGGCACTGAGTTCCAGGGGAGGAGCCATCAGGCCGGGTGTACATGCAGAACTGGATGCCCTGCGTAAAATAGCCAGCGGTGGTAAGGAATATCTGGTGCAGTTGCAACAAAAAGAATCAGAAGCAACCGGCATCTCCTCCTTAAAAATAAGTTTCAACAACGTTTTCGGATACTATCTCGAAGTAACCAATGCGCACAAACAAAAGGTTCCGGCAGCATGGATGAGAAAACAAACACTGGCCAACGCGGAACGGTATATTACGCCGGAATTAAAGGAATACGAAGAAAAGATCACCGGGTCGGAGGAAAAGATACTTGCGCTGGAATCGGAGATTTATGAAAAGCTGCTGCTGGAGTTGCTCGACTACATCGCCCCGATGCAGGTCAACGGAAATACCCTGGCCGTACTTGATTGTCTCGCAGGCTTCGCGAACATTGCGATTCGTAATAATTATAAAAAACCCGAACTGCATGACGGACACGAACTGGAGCTGAAGGAAAGCCGCCACCCCGTCATCGAACGATACCTGCCGCCGGGTGAATCGTATATCGCCAATGATATTTTCCTGGACCCCGCCTCGCAACAAATTATCATCCTAACGGGACCGAATATGAGTGGTAAGAGCGCATTGCTCAGGCAAACCGCGCTCATCACGCTGATGGCACATACCGGTTGCTTTGTCCCCGCTGACGCCGCACGTATTCCCATCACCGATAAAATCTTTACCAGGGTCGGCGCCTCCGACAACCTGAGCGCCGGTGAATCCACATTCATGGTGGAAATGAATGAAACAGCAAGCATCATCAACAACATCAGTCCCAGGAGCCTGATCCTGCTGGATGAAATTGGGCGGGGCACATCCACCTATGATGGCATCTCCATCGCCTGGAGCATCGCCGAATACCTGCACAATGCACCCGCTGCGCCAAAAACGCTGTTTGCCACCCATTACCATGAATTGAATGAACTGGAAAACAGGTTTCCGCGGATACGGAACTTTCATATCACCAACCGCGAAGTGGGTAACAAAGTCATCTTTCTCCGCAAACTTGCACCGGGCGGCAGTACGCATAGTTTCGGGATCCATGTAGCAAAAATGGCGGGCATGCCGCCTTCACTGATCCAGCGCGCCAATGAAATCCTGAAGCAACTGGAAGACAGCAGGGAAAACCCCGACCCGGGAAAAACAGGGAAGCTGCAACACAGCATCAAAAAAATCGCAGCCCCCGAACTGCAACTATCCATATTCGATGCACACTCGCAGGCATTCGAAGAAATCCGAAAACTATTGGAGCAGGTGGATATCAATCGCCTCACACCGGTGGAAGCATTGCTGAAATTGCAGGAAATCAAGATGATCCTGAAAACGTAGATGCATGATGTTCGATCAGGCTGTTGAGTTGACAGTTGACAGACCTCCGTGTAACAAATCTTCCATCGCAGTTCGATTTTCCATTTCCCCGTGGTGAGGACAGCAGCCGGGGATGAACGCCTTCCATGAAACTATCAGGGGACCGCTGCCGTTCACCACGGTAGTACCAAAGCTCAATCAATGTACAAGCCCGAAAACGGGCCGTAATCGTTTTCGGGCGGCCTTTTTTGGTTACTTTTTTGGCCGGACAAAAAAGTAACAGAAAGAAAAATCGGTCGAAGTTGTTCAATAATCCCTGTTCG
>DATJYH010000001.1:0-2422 GCA_035499675.1 Puia sp. | reverse complement strand
TGCGATACCTAATTCCAGCGTATTGATAAATAGCACTTTGTAATCGAGCGGTTATATGACCTGTTCGGTTTTGACACGATGGCTGGTCGTTAACAGACAAAACATCCCAGCGGTAAGGATCATAAAAGGGAAGGATTGTTGCATGGAGTTTCGCATCGCCTGCCGGTCGGCCACCTGCTGACTGAGGTGGTCGACCGGACGGGTGTAGCCGCGACTATTTTCTCATTTTCTTGAAATGGTTGATCAATCCATTGGTGGAAGAATCATGTGAACTCACTTCCTCCTCATTTTCCAGCTCGGGTAAAATTTTATTGGCCAGTTGTTTTCCCAGCTCCACACCCCATTGATCAAAGCTGAAGATGTTCCAAATGACTCCCTGTACAAAGATCTTGTGTTCGTAAAGGGCGATCAGTTTTCCGAGCGTGAACGGTGTGATCTGTTTCAGCAAAAAAGAATTGGTAGGCCTGTTGCCGCTAAACAATTTGAATGGGATCAATGCCGGCTTCACCTGCTCCGCCTCGAGTTCTTCCGTTGTTTTACCGTTCATCAACGCCTCTGTTTGCGCAAAAAAGTTGGACAGCAATTTCACATGATGGTCACCGATAGGATTGTGACTAACGGCGGGAGCAATAAAATCGCAGGGGATCAGAACTTTTCCCTGGTGAATCAGCTGGTAAAAAGCATGCTGCCCGTTGGTGCCCGGTTCACCCCATACCACCGGACCCGTGGCATAGCTCACCGGCTCTCCATCCCGGTCTGTACTCTTGCCATTGCTTTCCATATTTCCCTGCTGAAAATAGGCGGCAAACCGGTGCATGTACTGGTCATAGGGCAGTATGGCTTCGGTCTGCGATCCAAAGAAATTCGTGTACCAAAGACCGATCAGCGCCATGATCACGGGGATATTTTTTGCAAAATCTGTTTCGCGAAAATGCTGATCGGCTGCATGGGCACCTTTCAGGAGCAACTCAAAGTTGTCATAGCCGATGGTCAATACAATGGATAACCCAATCGCGCTCCAGAGTGAATAGCGACCCCCTACCCAGTCCCAGAATTCAAACATATTCGCCTTATCTATCCCAAACTTTACCACGTCCTTTTCATTGGTGGACAAAGCTGCAAAATGCTTTTTGATATGCGCTTCGTCCTTCGCACTTTCGAGGAACCAATTCCTGGCTGTATGCGCGTTGGTCATGGTTTCCTGCGTGGTAAAAGTCTTCGAAGCTACCAGGAACAGTGTTTCATCGGGTGTGATCTTTTTCAGGGTTTCCGCGATATGCGTTCCGTCCACATTCGAAACAAAATAGGCCTGCATGCCCTCTATCCAGTAAGGCCTCAGTGCCTCGGTCACCATCACCGGGCCCAGGTCGCTTCCCCCGATCCCGATGTTGACAATATATTTTATTTTTTTGCCCGTGTATCCCTTCCACTCACCGCGATGGATCCTGTTGCTGAATGTTTTCATCTGCGCCAGTACCCGTTGCACATCCGGCATCACGTCCCGGCCATCCACCAGCACGGGATTGCCATCGATGTTTCTCAACGCGGTATGTAACACCGCCCTGTTTTCCGTTTGATTGATTTTTTCGCCGTTGAACATGGCCTGCCGGGCTGCTTGCACACCGCACTCGCCGGCCAACGACAAAAGCAACGACAGGGTTTCTTCGGTTACAATATTTTTTGAATAGTCAAAGAGCAGGTCGTCCCATACAATAGAAAACTTCCCCGCCCGGTTGGCATCTTTTTGGAACAATTCCTTCATGTGAATGGTCCGCATGGTTTGTTCATAATGGTTCTTCAGGCTTTTCCAGGCTTTTGTCCCGAGTGGAGCTGTATGGGGGAACATATGATTGGTATTAATGATGAAAAATTTTTATTAGGATATAGATTCCCGTTATATCACAAAGAATCGATGGCTTCCAGCACCCGGGCGACCATTTCGGGCGAGATGTCCAGGTGGGTTACCATCCTCACCTGTCTTGGACTGATGGCGATGACCAGGACTCCAAGCCGGCGGAAGGATTCTGCCACCGTCGCGGCGGGAAAACCCTCGGCCGTTTCAAAAATGATGATATTGGTTTCGACCGGCATGATCCTGTGCACGAATTTTTTGGAGTCCAATGCCGCCGCGATGGAGGCCGCATGGCGATGGTCTTCTTCCAATCGCTGCACATGATGCCGGAGGGCATACATCCCCGCGGCAGCCATAAAACCGGCCTGCCGCATACCCCCGCCCAAAACCTTGCGCACCCTGCGGGCCTTGCGGATAAAAGCTTGTTTGCCTACCAGGACGCTGCCGATGGGACAGCCCAGGCCTTTGTTCAGACAAATAGAAATGCTGTGGAACAGGACGCCATACTGGCGCGGATCGTCTTTTTTAGCCACCAGTGCATTAAAGAGACGGGCGCCGTCGAGATGCAGG